>JANYKK010000024.1 GCA_025361585.1 Methylobacter sp.
GTGAATCCTGTGGCGTCCAAACCATTAACTACATAAGCGGTATAAGTCAGTTCTGGGGTGATTGCGCCAAATAAACCCGCGCCCATTTCGCGCCAGGTACTGGGTATGATGCGCTGCTCAACTTCAGGGCGATGATTACCAAAGTAGAATAGAGGTTCATGGATTCGGTTGATCAAGCCCATCGGCATCAGAACCAAACCTGCCCGGGCATTGACTTTCTGATTCATAAAGAAATCCAGCGATGCAAATTCGACCGATACTTCGCCTTTGTTTTCGGAACCTTCGCCAGTCGAGCCGCGTTCGAATTCTAGCTCACTGTTAAACAGAATTTTGTCGGTGAATTTATAGCCCGCATACAAAACCATGCGTTCCATATTGGCGTTGTCATTCGTATTGCCCTTATCCCCAACTCTGGCCTGATAATTACCCTCACCGTAGCCGCCGATGGACAGCCCCTTGCCTGCGCCATAAACCTTTGATGCAGCAGGCCCCATGCCATACGCGCTTTTAAGTTTGGCTTCTTCAGGAATGGACAGGTTGGTGCGAAGCTTTTCAACTTCCTGAGTCAAAACATCGGTTTTTCGTTCCAAATTCTTGACATCGCCACCGGCAGCTTTGGCCGGGGCTGGGGCAGCGGTGGCCATCGCCGATTTCATGTCGTCAATTTGCTTTTGCTGAGCCTGGATGATTTTCCACATATCCTCCATGGTCTGCGGCTTTTCTAAAGCACTGACAGGCGCACTCAAAGCGACCAGCGCAGTCAGTATCCCGTTTCTTAAAAGGTGGTTATTTTTTTTCATTGATACTTCTCCTCACAAATAATTGGTGAGGGCAGTATAGGGTAAACAGCCCGGTTGTTGCAAACAATTCTTATTTAAGATCTAAAGTAGGGTTTTATACGATTAATTTTTCAGCAATCTATCTGATCCACGATAAACAGGGCTTTAGCTATTTTGTAGCTGTGAGATCAGGTGCTTAATTGTCGTTTCCTGCCCTATGATGCTTTCGCATAACCGGAATTGGTCTGCTGCACGTAGTAGGTTTTGCTCAGGTTCGGTTACCTTAAAATAGCGGTTCCCTTCCAGATAATCGGTATAAAACCGAAGGCCTAGTTCAAAAGGGATCAGCCGGATGGCGGGGTACAAATAGTGATAATCGTGTTCGGTAAAAAACGCACCGGCCTCGGACAGATAGCTTTTTAACAGAGCGGTGCAAATATCCAGGTCAAATCCGACCGGGTTGCTGGTGGAGCAGCAAGAGCGCAGGCAATCGGCGATATCGTAATGAACCAAACCCGGTTTGACGGTGTCCAGATCGATAATGCTGACAATTTTGTGGGTGTGCTGGTCAAAAAGGAAATTATTTAATTTGGGGTCGCCGTGAATCACTCGCAGCGATAATAAACCTTGCTGTTTGGCATTTTCCAGGTCATTGGCGATAGGCTGAAACCGGGTGATAAAATCAGCGCAATAACGGTCTTTAGGCTGATTCGACTGCTGTAAAACCCGATGATAATGCTTCAAATAACCCGGCGTAATATGAAAGCCGGGCAGAGTGTCGTGCAACAGCAAAGGATCAAGATCGCTGATCAAGCGATGAAAATGTCCCAGCGCAAATCCGACCTGCTCGGCGTCTCCGAGTGTACCAATAGTCTCGAGGCTTTCGGTATCGGCGATAAAGCTCAACGCCCGCCAACTATCGCCGTTTTGATCCTGATAAAGGGAGGCGTTATCGGTAGTTTTTAAAATTTCCGGGATTTGCAGTTTGACCGACGCGCCGGATTTTTGCGCGATATGTCGATTGAGCGTTGCTAAGTTATCCATGATTTGCTCGGGCGCGGGAAAAACCGAGCGGTTTATGCGTTGCAGGACAAATGGGGATAAAAGTGTTGCGACCAGATAAGTGTCATTGATCAGGCCGTTGCCGAGCGGAGTTATCTCGGTAACCGTGTTGACGAACTGCTTGGCGATAGGGAGTAATGTACTCACCAGGTCAGGCGGCTTCTTTCGCCTTGATTAATTCTGTTAAGCTTTTCAAAGCCTTTCCTCTGTGACTCAGCGAGTTTTTAACGGTTGCCGACAATTCCGCTGACGCGCAACCCTGCTCCGGCACCCAAAACACCGGATCATAGCCGAAACCGTTTTCACCGACCGCATGATCCAAAATCCTGCCCTCCCAAACGCCTTGGGCGATGACAGGGCAAGGATCGTCCGCGTGCTCCATAAACACCATCACGCAGATAAACCGCGCCGTACGCAGTTCATCCGGGACGCCTTTAAGTTCCAGCAACAGCTTATCCAGATTGTCCTGGTCGCTGGCGCCGACTCCGGCATACCGTGCTGAAATTACGCCGGGCGCGCCGTCCAGTGCGTCAACTACCAGACCAGAATCATCGGCTATCGCAGGCAGCTTGCAACGCAAAGCTGCATTCCTGGCTTTTAAAATCGCATTCTCTACAAACGTAGTGCCGGTTTCTTCCACATCGACAACATTAAATGCGGACTGCGGAACGATGGGATGATCTTCCAGTATCGCCTGGATTTCCCTGATCTTGCCGGGATTGCCGCTGGCCAGAACGATGTTGTTTACGCTTGAAAAAGTCATTTATGATTTTCTATTGCGAACCGTTGTTTTTCCAGCAAATCCTTGATGCCAAAGCCTGCCAGCTCCAGCATTGCGTCCAACTCTTCTTTCCTGAACGCATGGCCCTCAGCCGTGCCCTGTACTTCAATAAACGCGGCGGCATCGTTCATCACCACATTCATATCGGTTTCCGCATTGCTGTCTTCCGCATAATCCAGATCAAGCACCGGCACGCCGTTATAGATGCCCACAGAAACCGAGGCCACCTGCCCGTGCAGCGGGTTGGTCTTGATCTGCCTGCGTTTGAGCATGCCTTGAACCGCCAGTGACAGCGCGACAAAACCGCCGGTGATCGACGCCGTACGGGTTCCGCCATCCGCCTGCAACACATCGCAGTCGATGGTGATGGTATGCTCGCCCAAGGCTTTTAAATCAATAGCCGCCCGTAGCGAACGGCCAATCAGCCGCTGAATTTCCAAAGTGCGCCCGCCCTGTTTGCCGTTGCTGGCTTCACGTCCCATCCGGGTATGGGTCGAGCGCGGTAACATGCCGTATTCGGCGGTAATCCAGCCCTCGCCCTTGCCCTTAAGAAAGCGTGGGACACTCCTGTCGACACTGGCAGTGCAAAGCACGCGGGTATCGCCGAATTCAACCAGCACAGAGCCTTCTGCATGTTTGGTAAAACCGCAGGTAAATTTGATGTCTCTTAGTTGATCCGGGTTACGTCCGCTTGGTCTCATACATGTTCCGCTAAAATGAAAACCGCACAGTATACCTGAACAGCGTGCGGCTCGGCTGTTCAATTTACCAATAATCAACCTTCGGCAAGCGCCTGCTGCAACTCGGCAACCGATTGCGGACGATTTTCCGGCTGCAACGCCATCGCCCAGTCGATGGCTTTTAACAGATGCTCGGGGAATTTTCGTTTAAACGCTTTGACGGCGGGAATCAATATATCTTGCTTTGTCCTATCCTGTGAAGGAGGCGGGATTTTAAGCTCCAGGCAATTGCGCATACTTGCACCCACCGCATAAATATCTGTCCATGGGCCCAGTTGGGTGCCCAGCTCATGCTGTTCTATCGGCGAATAACCTTTGCTCAAAATTTTACTTTGCTTACTCAAATGCGATTTTGGAAAACTCTGGATAGCGCCGAAATCCAGCAATAACGCATCGTTACCGGGCCGCACCAGAATATTGGACGGCTTGATATCAAGATGAATAAACTGATGGCTATGGATATGCCTCAGCCCAGCCAATAACGAGTTGAACAGGGTCAAGAAAAAATCTTCAGAGACAGGCAGGGTTTTATTTTTTAACAGCTTATCCAGTGTAACGCCGTAATCATAAGTCATCACCATATAAACAGTGGAATTGGCTTTAAAAAAACCGATGACCTCGACAATGTTGGGGTGTTTTAACGTCGATAAAACCTTGGCTTCCTCAAAGAACAATATCCTGCCGCGCTTGAATAAAGCGGCGGCTTCTTCGCTGTTGGCGACCACCGCATTGTTCCAGGTTCGGTGGGCAAACTTTCGGGGCAGGTATTCTTTAATGGCAACTTGAAACTGATCCTTTATTTGTCTGGCCAGATAAACCGAACTAAAGCCGCCGTGCGCCAACTCCCGCTCAATCACATACTGATCTATAATGGTGCCGGTTTGCAGGTAGTTCCATTCTTTGGGGTAGGTTTGCGGATCGTAGTATTCAGCCATGATGTTGTTTGTTTGTGCAAGTAAGCCCGTCAATTATAGGTGAAAAATGATTAGAAGCATGACCGCATTTGCCGGTAACGAGATTGAAATCGGCGACTTAACCTTAAGCTGCGAATTGCGCACGGTCAATCACCGTTACTGCGACATCAGCTTAAGACTGCCGGATCGCCTGCGCTTTGTAGAGAGCGAGCTGCGCACAGCTATCGCCGCCAAGATCAGTCGGGGAAAAGTTGAATGCTCGTTGAGCTATAAAAAACAGGCTAAAAACGGGCCAAGCTTTACCATTAATACCGATGGGGTAAGTGCGCTGTTAGCTGCGGCCAGTGCCATAGAGGAGCAAATGTTAGCCCCTTTATCCTTTTCGGCGCTGGATGTGTTGGCATTCCCCGGCATCCAGCAGGAGCCGGACATAGACAAAGAACAGCTCAATTTAGGCATCGTCACCCTGGTCGATCAAACCCTGGCGCAACTGCTGGAAGCGCGGGAAAGAGAAGGCACCCAACTTAAACTGCTGATTGAAGAACGCTGCGCAAAAATGCTGGGTTTTGTTGTTGCAGCGGGCAAACGCATGCCGGAAGTGCTGTTGCTGATACGTACTAAGCTCAAAGACCGGATTACCGAGTTGGTCGCCGAGCCCAACTTTGACCGCCTGGAGCAGGAGCTGGTGCTGCTGACTCAAAAGCTGGACATCACCGAAGAGCTCGACAGGCTGGAAACCCATATCGCCGAAGTGCTACGGGTGCTCAAGCAAAAAGACCCGGTCGGCAGACGGCTGGATTTTTTAATGCAGGAGTTGAACCGCGAAGCCAATACTCTGGGTTCTAAATCGGCTGATAAAGAAATGACCCAGATAGCCATTGAGCTTAAAGTCCTGATCGAGCAAATGCGAGAGCAGATTCAGAATGTGGAGTGATGGATTGTCCTGTTTTAATTCGTGTATGAATCAAAAAGTGGCTTTCAGATTAAAATTAAGTTAAATCTGTGGTGAAAATTTTCTAAAAGTCACCCATTAAGCAACAAAGTACCAACCCCCTGGTCGGTAAACAGTTCCAGTAGCACTGCGTGATCGACACGGCCGTCGATAATATGCACACTGGTGACGCCGCCTTTTATCGCATCGGTGGCGCAGCGGGTTTTGGGGATCATGCCGCCGGAAATGGTGCCGTCGCTAATAAGCTCCTCGGTCTTTTTGATCGATAAGCCGGTCAGCAGCGCCCCTTGCTTGTCCAGAATGCCCGGTATATTGGTCAGCAAAATCAGTTTCTCTGCTTTTAACTGTTCGGCGATTTTTCCGGCTACCAGATCGGCATTGATGTTGTAGGAATGTCCGTCCTCGCCGACTCCGATGGGCGCGATAACCGGGATAAAATCGCTGCCCCCGAGCATGTCGAGTACCGCCGGGTCAATGCTGCTCACTTCGCCGACATGGCCCAGATCGATAATCTCCGGGGGCAGGTTGTCGCGGGGAGGAAGATGCAGTTTTTTGGCGCGGATAAAATTGCCGTCCTTGCCGGTCAGGCCGACCGCTTTGCCGCCGTGCATATTGATCAAGTTGACGATCTCCTTGTTCACCAGCCCGCCCAGCACCATCTCGACCACGTCCATGGTTTCGCTGTCGGTGATACGCATGCCGTCGATAAAGCCGGTGGTTTTGCCGAGTTTTTCCAGCAGTTGGCCGATTTGCGGGCCGCCGCCGTGAACCACTATCGGGTTCAGGCCGACCAGTTTCATCAACACGATGTCCCGTGCGAAGCTGTGTTTGAGCTCTTCGTCAACCATTGCGTTGCCGCCGAATTTAACCACGATGGTTTTGCCTTTAAAGCGCTGGATATAGGGCAAAGCCTCAATCAGCACATCGGCGATCTGGTGAGCTGTTCTTTTTTGCATCATGTTGGATTTCCGTTATTTAAAAAACGTAACTATTTGGCAGTTAGAAAAATAGAACGCGGATGACGCGGATTAGGCAGATAAGCGCTGATTTAAAAGCACATAACAGGCTTGATTCGGCGTTTTAAAAATCCGCGTCATCCGCGTTCTATTAGCCGGTGAATAATTTTTCCCGCTTGCAAGGTATGGGTTACTCGCCCTTTCAGGGTTTGTCCCCAAAATGGCGTGTTGACGCCCTGGCTTTTCCAGTTTTCCGAATTAACCTGCCACTCGAGTTCCGGGTCGAAAATACACATATCGGCTGCAAAACCCGGCGTCAATGCGCCGCTGTTTAAACGCAGTACCCGCGCCGGATTGGCGCTTAAACAAGCAATGCCTTGCTCCAGCGTTATCGCGTGTTGGCTGACCAGTTTGAGCATTAACGGTAACAGGGTTTCCAAGGATGACATGCCCGGTTCTGTCTCCGGGAACGCGCCGAGCTTCGCATCCAGATCATGCGGTTGATGGTCGGAACAGATACTGTTAATCGTGCCGTCGGCCAAGCCTTGTCTCAGATACTGCTTGTCCGCTTCGGTGCGCAATGGCGGCAAGACATGATAGCCGCTGTCAAATGGCGTCATATCGTTTTCAGTCAAATGCAGCTGGTGGATCGCGACATCGGCGCTAACTTTCAAGCCGTATTTTTTGGCTTGGTGGATTTTAATCACCGAACGCTTACAGCTTAATTGGCCGAAATGCACCCGGCAGCCGGTTAGTTCGGCCAGTTCCAGGCATTGTGCCAGGGCTATGGTTTCTGCAGCTTCGGGGATGCTTGGCAAGCCGTAGCGGGTCGCGATTGCACCTTCATGGGCGCAACCGTTGTTGCTCAAACAAAAGTCATTGGAGCGGAACATCAGTAACAAGTCATGGCTCGCCGCATATTCCATGGCTCGTCTTAATATCAGCAGGTTTTTCACCGGTTGATTGGCGTTGCCGACAGCAATGCAGCCTGCCTGTTTAAGCGACAACATGGAACTGAGTTCGGAGCCTTCCAGTTTCTGGGTGAGTCCGCCGACCGCATAGATTTGCGGGTAATCGGCTTTTTCGGCCAGCTCCTTGATCAGTTCGACCACGGCGGGCGTGTCGATGACCGGCACGGTGTCCGGTTGCAGGCACAGGGTGGTGACTCCGGCTGCAGCGGCGGTAATCACTTCGCTTTTAAAGGTCGCTTTACGGCTGTGGCCCATATCCCGTAGGCGGGTGCTTAAATCGATAAAGCCTGGGCAGACTATTTTGCCACTGGCATCGATGACGGTGTCCGCCTTAAATCCGGCCGGTTCGTCCGTCACCGAAACAATCTTGCCGCCTGCGATATAAACGGTGCCGACGCGGTCGATGTCGTTGGCTGGGTCGATGATTCTGCCATGGTCTATGCGCAACATCATGCCGCCCCCTTATCGCCAGGGATGGTGTGTATGTCATAAGCCGGTAGGGAACCGGCGTGACGATCGCCATGGGCGGTGTGTGCGGCCGTTTGCATTGCCATCGCCATGATCGCCATGCGCACCGCGATGCCGTTGCTGACTTGCTTGAGGATTACCGACTGCGGGCCGTCCGCGACTTTGGAATCGATTTCCACGCCCCGGTTGATAGGCCCGGGATGCATGACGATCGCATCGGGTTTGGCGATTCTCAGCTTGTCCTCGGTCAGCCCGAAACATTTGAAATATTCGCTTTCGCTGGGCAGCAGCGCCGAAGTCATGCGTTCTTTCTGCAAGCGCAACATCATCACCACATCAATATCTTTAAGGCCTTCCGTCAAGTTATGCGACACCGTCACCCCTAAACTTTCCACGTGCGCGGGCAACAAGGTTTTGGGCGCAATCACCCGGACTTCGGCCGCGCCCAGGGTGTTTAATGCCTGGATCTCCGAACGCGCCACCCTGGAATGCAGTATGTCGCCGATAATGGCAACCTTGAGGCTGGAAAAATCCGGCTTGAGCTGGCGTATGGTGAACATGTCCAGCATGGCCTGAGTCGGATGGGCGTGTTGGCCGTCCCCGGCGTTGATGACGCTGATATGCGGCGCGGTCTGTTGGGCAATAAAGTGCGCCGCGCCGCTGAGCGCATGGCGCACCACAAACATGTCGACAAACATGGATTCCAGGTTGCGGATAGTGTCGAGCAGGCTTTCTCCTTTCGATGTAGCCGAGGTCGCGATATTCATGTTGATCACGTCGGCGGACAGGCGTGTGGCGGCCAG
>JANYKK010000041.1 GCA_025361585.1 Methylobacter sp.
CAAAGGCCCGATGGTCAGGTTGGGTACGAAATGATTGTCCATCACATCAAAATGCACAACATCGGCGCCCGCTTTTAAAACATTATCAACTTCTTCACCTAATTTGGCGAAATTGGCTGACAGGATGGAAGGTGCAATCCAGTTTTCGTTCATATTCTGATCCTCTGTGTTAAAAAAACGGCAATTATATCTTTTTTTTTGCTCAAGCTCTTGTGTTTACGCTCGTTTATATTGGTTTATATATAATGGCGTCACTTGAAATCATACGGACACGCTGAACCCATGAAACTGGCCACTTTTACCCATAACCAAGAAACCCGTGTAGGCGCTGTCGTTGATGGCTTTGTCGTTGATGGTAAAAAGAATACTAAAATCCCGGCAACCATGCTTGAATTTCTGAGCGCGGGCGCCCATGCACTCGAGGCTATGCGTCAACAGATCGAATGCGGCGAAGACCGTATTGCACTGGAGGAGGTCAAGCTGTGCGCGCCGGTGCCGAGGCCGGGTAAATATCTGGGTGTTGCACTGAACTATGCAGACCATATCGAAGAAACCGGCCGGGACAAGCCGGAATACCCCAGCTTTTTTACCAAACAAAGCACTTGTGTGATCGGCCATAGGGATGCCATACACCGACCTAAAGTCTCCGACAAACTCGATTACGAAGGCGAGCTGGCTTTTGTGATCGGCACCCGCTGCCGCCATGTGCCGGTCGATAAAGCGCATCAAGTCATTACCGGGTTTACCATCGCCAACGACGTGTCGGTGCGCGACTGGCAGTTTCGCTCGCCGACGTTTACCTTGGGCAAATCATTCGATACCCACGGCCCGCTGGGGCCTTGGCTGGTGACCAGCGATGAAATCGGCGATCCGCATAATCTGGATCTTAAAACCTGGATAGACGACGAGCTGCGGCAACATTCCAATACCGGACAGATGATTTTCAACTGCTACGAAATGATCGCCTATCTGTCGCAAGCGATGACGCTGGAGCCGGGCGATGTGATTACCAGCGGCACCCCCGGCGGCGTCGGAGTAAAAATGACCCCGCGCGGTTATATGTTGCCGGGACAAACCGCCCGGATTGAGATTGAGGGAATTGGGACGCTGGTTAATCCGGTTATTGAGGAGCAGGATGGCTTGGTTATGTATTGACCTAAAATGCTATTGGGCGACCGGCCGGTCGCCCCTACAATAGTAATTCAAGCGCTTTTCTTAATAGTAAAAAAACTCAACTTACCGACATTCTTTTTAACCACGGCTCTTGTCGGCAAGGTGAATATAACCGTCACTTTCAAGCCGCCGAATTCGGATTCATCCAAAACCAGTTCAGCGCCATGTATCGAGGCAATACGTTGTACAATCGAAAAGCCAAGGCCGGTGCCTTGCGCTTTGTTGGCGGTTTCAACGCAGCGGTGAAAGCGTTTTAGCGAGTTTTCGTATTGGTCGGGCGCGATTCCCGGCCCCGAGTCTTCAACGCACAGCCGCAACTGATGTTCCGTCCCTATCACGCTAACCCTGATCATGCCTTGAGCCGGGGTATATTTGATCGCGTTGTCGATAATGTTTCGGATCAAAATATTGATCAGCAGGGTGTTGGCTACGATGGGTACGGCATTAACCTCATCGTATTCCATGTGTATCCGTTTTTTGTGCGCAGCTGGATCCAGTTCTGCAATGTTGCGCATCACTTCACGACTGAGTACGGTGGTTTCTTTGGCCAGGAATTCGGTGCCGGACTCGATGCGCGAGAAGGTCAATAACTGCTGCACCATGTAGGTCATGCGATTAACGCCTTGTTCGATTCGTTTGAGCGCTTGATGGCGGACTGTTTCGTCGCCGGTGCGCATGGCAACCTGGGCTTGGGTCAGCAGCCCTGCCAACGGCGTCCTTAATTCGTGCGAGGCGTCGGCGGTAAACTGGCGTTCATGTTCAAAAGCCTGCTCAAGCTGCACAAACAGATTGTTGATTTCGTTGACCACCGGGATGATTTCTTTGGGCAGTTTTTTACTGGATAGCGGTTTAAGAAAACTGGCTTCCCGCCGGGATAAGGCTATTTCCAGTCGGTTAAGCGGCTTTAAGGAGTGCCCGACGATGATCCAGATGACGATGCCTAAGATCGGCAAGCCGACCAGAAACTGCGTCACCAACTGTGCCGATATTTCATCGGTCAATTCGGCGCGTATTTCTTCTTTTTGGCCGACATGAATGACGTATTCGCCGTTCGAGCTGGAGATGCTGAATACATGCCACACATGTCCGTCGATTTCGGTTTCGCTGAATCCATGAGGTGCTGAGGAAAAGGCAAAGGTCGGTGCGCTTTCCGAGCGTAACAATAAGCCGTCGGTTTTCGACCACAGCTGAAAAGCGACTTTCCGTTCGTATTTATGGCCTAAAGCGCTGGATTCCAATAGCCCGTCGAATACTTCCCACAATTGATCGTCGATATTTTTTTTGCTTAAGCCGTGTGCTGTAGATTCAGCTGGGTTGCCCGAGCGTAGTAACAAGTCGTCCTGTTTAGCCCAGAGTTGAAAGGCGCTTTGTCTTTTATTTTTACGTCCGGTATAGGGATGCAAACGTTCATCGGTTTGTGTTTGCGCCCAATGCTTGGACAGCGAACCTTCCCGCACCAAGCTTTCGACAAACACATGCAGCACTTTGGCCGATTGCGCTAATTCCGCATCGAACAGGCTGGCAACTTCGTCGCGGGTGACTTTATAACTCATATAGGCCGTTACTCCCCAGATCAACATGGATGCGGAAAGCAGGCTAAACAACAACAATTGGCGTAGCGAAGAATTCATTAATTTTCGGGACAACTTAATAGATAGAAATGGAACACGGATGACACTGATTTAACGGATAATCACTGATTAAAAGCACAAGATATTTTAAAAAATCCGTGTAAATCCGTTTTATCTGTGTCATCCGTGTTCCATTATTAAAATCAATCTTCATCGATAATATAACCCACGCCCCGGACGGTGCGGATAATGGACGAGTCGAGCTTTTTTCTCAGATGGTGGATATGAACCTCGACGGTATTGCTTTCCACATCCGAATCCCAGGAATACAGGCTTTCTTCAAGGCGGGCGCGGGAAATAACCTTGCCGATGTTGCTCATTAAAAAGCTCAGTATCTCAAATTCTTTTTGCGACAGGTCGACCTTCTCATCGTTCCAGGTCACCTGATGTGCGGCAGGATCCAACACAATGCCTTTATATTCGATATTGGGAACGCTACGGCCCTCGTTTCTTCTGGCCAAGGCTCTTAACCGGGCGCAAACCTCGTCCAGCTCGAACGGTTTGATTACAAAATCGTCGGCGCCGCTATCCAAGCCCTCCACGCGGTCGGGCACGGTGTCTTTGGCGGTCAACACCATCACTGGGGTTTCGTCTTTACGCGTTCGCAAGGCTTTTAGAATGTCCAGGCCTTCCATGTCGGGAAGGTTCAGATCCAGCACGATCAGCTCATAGCTATTGAGTTTCAACGCCTCATCGGCCAGTTTGCCGTTGGTCAGCCAGTCAACTGCATAGCCTTCCATTTTTAAGCCTTCGGCCAGTCCCTCGCCCAGTATTTCGTCATCTTCAACCAGTAACAGTCGCATATATTCTCGCTTTGAAGTAGTTAGTCATCAACAAAAAACACCAGCGTAACGAAGCAAGGTTAAGTCCCTCTTAAGTTTCACATAGACATGTAGGGTACGCATCGCGTACCATTTTCTAAGAGTTACACCAAGTCCATAAGGTACGCGATGCGTACCCTACTGCCCAGCCATTCTAAACTAAATACCAAAAAATCTCTTGCCGCCGCTTAGTCTCTATATCCACATTCCCTGGTGTATTCAAAAATGCCCTTATTGCGATTTTAATTCACACGCGATTAAGTCTGATACGCCTGAGTCGGCCTATATAACTGCGTTGCTGGATGATTTGGCCACCGACATCCAGCGGTATAGCATCACCCGACCGATCAGTAGCATTTTTATCGGCGGCGGCACGCCCAGCTTGTTTGCGCCCGAATCGATTGATCGGTTATTGCGCGGCATAGCCCAACAGCTGGTTCTTAAAGAGGGGCTGGAAATCACCCTTGAAGCCAATCCGGGTACGTTTGAGAGCCACAAGTTTGCCGAATTCAGGGCGCTGGGCATCAACCGCTTGTCAATCGGTATACAAAGTTTTAACGATGCGGTATTAAAAAAACTGGGCCGGGTTCATTCGGCGCAGGAAGCCATTCATGCGGTCGAGATTGCCCATCAAGCGAGTTTTGATAATTTCAACCTGGATTTGATGTTCGGCTTGCCGGGCGCAAGTCCCGATTGCAGCAAGAGGGACATAGAAACCGCTATAAGTCTCAGTCCTAAACATATTTCCTTTTACCAGTTAACCTTGGAACCCAATACTTGGTTTCATAAGTTCCCGCCTAAGCTGCCTGACGATGAAACCATCTTCAGTACGCAAAGGCAGTGTCAAAGCCTATTGGCCGATCACGGCTATCAGCAGTATGAGGTTTCAGCTTATAGTAAACAAGGTTGGCAATGTCGGCATAATATGAACTATTGGCAGTTTGGCGATTATTTAGGTATTGGTGCGGGCGCTCACGGGAAAATCACCCAAGAATTACCGCAGCGCATTATTCGCAGTTTTAAGCCAAAAAGTCCGGAACAGTATTTAAGCAGCCCGCAGCAAAACGGCGGAGCCGAGGCTATTGCAGTGGCGGAGCTGCCTTTGGAATTTATCATGAACCATTTGCGCCTGAAGCAGGGTTTCATGCTGGAAGCCTATCAAGCCGCGACCGGCCTTGCGGCAGATACGCTGGAGCCTGCGTTATCCGATTGCGTGAAACAAAATTTGCTTATCAGGCAACATAATCATTATTATTGCTCGGAACAAGGCTGGAACTTTCTGGACAATATTTTAGAGAAATTCATTCATTAATCCCTTCTATCCATAACATCATGCTTGATTATCAAAAAGATTTTATTTCTTACGCGCTGGATTGCGGCGTATTAAAATTCGGCGAATTCCAGTTGAAATCAGGCCGTACCAGTCCTTATTTTTTTAATACCGGTTTATTTAATACCGGCGCTCAACTGGGGAAGCTGGGTGAGTTCTACGCCCAAGCCTTAATTCAATCCGGCCTTAAACCGGATATTCTTTACGGTCCTGCATACAAAGGCATTCCGTTGGTTAGCGCCACATCGATAGCCTATGCCCGTTTAACCGGTGAAGACATTCCTTTTGCCTTCAACCGTAAAGAAGCGAAAGACCATGGCGAAGGCGGCTCTCTGGTGGGGGCGCCTTTGCAAGGCAAGGTAGTCATTCTTGATGACGTGATCACTGCCGGGACTTCAGTCAGGGAATCGGTAGACGTTATAAGAAATGCCCACGCGACACCGGCAGGTGTTTTAATTGCGCTGGACAGGCAGGAAAAAGGCCAAAATGACGTTTCCGCTATTTCGGAAGTTACGGATCAATTTGCAATGCCGGTGATTGCAATTATCGCCCTGGAAAATATTATTGAATATCTGGCGGCAGATGCCGACGCAAAAGCGCCTATTCTCGATGAGATAAAAACCTATCAGCGTCTTTACGGTATTTAAGAAATACGCAAGTTTGGTTAAAATTAAAGTTATCTAAAGATAACAGTTCTTAATATATAGGCTACAATTATCCAAAAAAAATACCGTCGACGACTGCATGGACAAATATTGCAGGAGGTAAAGCAACGCATGGAGCGGTTTCCGGGA
>JANYKK010000044.1 GCA_025361585.1 Methylobacter sp.
TACGGTAATTACAAACTGCCGTTGATGTATTTGTTTATGCTCTCCTCTTTATTATTTAGCGGTTCCGGTCGTTTAAGCCTGGATGCGTGGCTGATTCAACAGCGATTAAAATAGACGTTATTTTGCACGGCAATGTCAGAAAAACCATTAACCATTCATATAGCCGCAAAAGAAGCAGGCATTAGTATTGAAACGATACGCTATTATCAACGTATCGGTCTGATTGAAAAACCTGAAAAACCGTTGTCTGGCTATCGCGTTTATTCTGAAGACCTTATAGCAAGGTTGCTGTTTATTCAACGTGCTAAAGAACTCGGATTTAGTCTTACTGAAATTTCTACTCTTTTAGCGTTGGGGGACGGTAACTGTGCGGAAATAAAAGAACTTGCCACGCACAAGTTAGCCATAGTCAACAATAAACTTCACGATTTACAAGCCATAGCCAACACGCTGGAAAATCTCATCCAGGCTTGTGAGTTCAATTCAAGTCATCAAGGATGCCCTATTATTACAGCTATTTTAAAACGCTAATCGTCACTTGACTCTGTACTTAGGTACAGGGTTTATACTCCCCAACACCACTAACAAGTTACAGGAATTATGTATGTCGGAAAAATTCAGCCTTCCATTGATAGGCGGTTTGCTTGCGGGAGTTGCTACATCACTTTGTTGCGTTGCTCCCCTGATTTTATTGTCATTGGGCGTTAGCGGTGCATGGGTTAGCAACTTAACAGCACTTGAGCCTTATCGTCCGATATTCATCGCAATAGCCATTTTTGCACTGGTTATTGCTTACTTTCAGCTTTATCTGCCAACAAGCAAAACCTGTTGTGATGAAGATAAAGTCTGTGCAAAGCCATCAACTCAGCGTTTATATAAAAACTTATTTTGGGGGGTTGTGGCAGTGGTTATAGTGGCTATTGCATCGCCTTATTTAATTGCATTCATTTATGGGTAACAAGATGAAAAAATTAGCTTTCTTGCTTTTGTTGGCACAATCAGGAATTTTATTTGCCGCAGAGCAATCCGTGATGCTGTCTATTTCAGGTATGACCTGCTCTGTCTGTCCTATTACTGTCAAGAAAAGCCTAAAAAAAGTTGAGGGTGTCAAAACAGTGACTGTCAGTTATGAAAACAAAACAGCGGTGGTGGTTTTTGATGACCAACGGACAAAAGTGGGAACTCTTTTAAAAGCGACGGAAAATGTGGGCTATCCTGCCACCGTTCTAAAAAATACACCCTAATGTTTGAGGTAAGCCATGTCTTCATGTTGTTCAGATCATGCAACTAAAATTATTACTGGGAGTTGTCCAAAATGTGGCGTGTTCTGTAAAAGTATTGACAATAAAACCCTTTACCACCAAGTAAAGTTTCCAGAAAATCAGGCAGCCTTTCAGGGAAAATATTATTTTTGTCCTTCTAAAGAATGCACTGTAGGTTATTTTTCAAGCACCGGTCACGCTATTCCCAAGCAACATTTAAGGACGTACCAGGAATTTAAGGACGATAAACTTTGTTATTGTTTCGATATAAATGCAAGCTATTATTTATCGGCATTGACTGCTAATAACGCCGATGTAATCAAAAACTTTGTTATTCAAAAAACAAAATCAGGGGATTGTGCCTGTGACGTTAGAAACCCATCAGGCCAATGCTGTTTGGCAAAATTTAAAATATTGGAGAAGAACAATTTTTTGTCAAAGTCTGCTCAATTATAGGTTTTTCTGACCTCATTTTTAGAAAGCGTAGGCATGTAAAAGCATCACTGCGACGGCCGTTTATCTCCGCCGCAGTGCTTCGCTTTATTGGGTGGCTTGGCTCATGTTGCGAATATCATCTGTGGTAATGGGTTGACCGCCAACACCCCATTGGCCTGAGGTAACATCCTCAATAATAACCCAGGTGACAGGTCTTAAGGCTTCGCCTTCTACCGACAGGACGGCATCGGTGACTTTACTGATGATTTCCTGTTTTTGTGACAATGATAAATAACCGCTAATGCCTTTTATTTGTACGAGTGGCATGGCTTTTCTCCTGTTTAATGTGAAAGGTCAAGGTAAGCTTTAAGCGCATTGTTGTTTGGTGCACTGAATGGGGGCATCCCACGCTTCGGATTGAAATGCCGCGTCCAAGGTCGTAGCGCCCATGATGTGGTTAGCATAGTTGCTGAGTGTTTTCATGGTGACCCCCAGCAGCACATCCAAGGCCTGCTGAGGCGTATAACCAGCACCAAGAAAATCGCTTAACACGCTGTCTGCTAACCTGCCTCGCAGTTTAACCACTGCACGGGTAAATACTGCCAAAGCTTCCAGCTTTTGGTCGGATAATGGTTGCTGTTGCCGTAGTGCTTCAACAATCGCAGGCTCAGCCTTTGCCATACGTTTAGCGATCATTGAATGCGCCGCTACGCAATAAGTACAGTGGTTTTCAACACTTGCTGCTAGCAATACAACTTGTTGCTCTACAGGCGTTAAAGAGGTTTTTTCGACAAGCGAACCTAAATCAAGATAAGCTTGTAGCGTTGCCGGAGATTCGGCAAAACGCCCCATTAAATTAGGCACAAAACCAAATTTTTGTTGCGCGCCTGTCAGTAGTGGCTTAGCAGCCTCGGGTGCTTGCGAAATAGAATGAATATTAAATCGAGTCATGATGGTTTTCCTGTGTTGATGAGTTGGTACTAAAAATTTCCATAAAGCGAGTTTAAAGATTTTGAAGACGCAAACCCATGCTTACGATTCCGCCATTGTTGTCCAATCGTTCGGAAAATCTTTGTGGATGCTTTAACTGCGTTAGTCAACGTGCTGAACTTGCACGCCAAGCTGGTTTATTCCGGCGGCGTTTGCGGACGCTGGCTGATGGATCACAATTCCGATAGCTCGGTTTGGTTTCATTTAGTCAGCAAGGGTCAAGGCTGGGTGCATTCACCCAGTTGGCAAACTCCGTTGCTACTGGAAAGCGGCGATTTGATTTTGTTCCTGCCGCATGCGGCCAGACACTTTTTGTCCTACAGCGCCGAGCATTTGCCTTGCGACGCTGTCGACACCCGTTTGACCGGCTGGGAGAGCGGCGAATCGGGATTTGTTTGCGGCGAAATTGAACTGGCTACGCTAAGATCGTTGTTGTGGCAGGCGCTGCCCGCCGAAATTGTGATCAAAAAAAATCAAGTTGGCGACATACTAGCCAAGCTGATTGAGCTTGTTATCAGCGAAGCCTCCGGCCAGCGTTTTGGTAGTGACTCGGTGGTTGAGCGTTTATGTGATAGCCTTTTTGTGCTGGTGATCCGTCACTGTATCGAAGAAAACTTGGTGCAAGATGGCGTATTTGCAGCAATGCAAGATAAGCGCTTGGCAACGGTGCTGAGCTTGATTCACCAGCAGCCTTGGCAACCCTGGACGATTGCCGAACTGTGTTCCCGAGCGGGATTATCGAAAACCGTGTTATCGGAGAAATTTGCCGCGCTGATCGGTAGTTCGCCGATTAAATACCTTATCGCTTGGCGCTTGCAGATTGCAGCCCAGTGGTTGAAAGAACCCAACATGACGATAGAAAGAGTTGCCGAGCGTTGCGGGTATGATTCTGCCGCAGCATTTAGTAAAGCCTTTAAACGTTGCTTTAAAATATCGCCAAGCACATTCCGCCGTATCCCAGAGTAACCGATGGATAAAAACCAGTTAAACGATCACCGAACCGTCCTGTTACGTTATGCTTTGTTACAGTTGCACGATGAAGCGGTTGCCGAAGATGCGGTACAAGAAACCCTGTTGGCCGCCTTGCAAGCAGGTGATAGTTTTCGCAGTGAATCAGCGGTAAGAACTTGGTTAATCGGCATTCTAAAGCACAAAATCGCTGACCATTACCGTGCGGCTGAACGGCATTATTCACTGGGAGAGCCGGCCAGCGAGAACAAGGACGATCCCAACACCGCCTTGGAACAATTGATATTCGATGGTAAAGGCCACTGGATAGGGGCGCCCAGTGCGTGGAATAACCCAGACCATGCCTTGGAGCAAGGCGAATTTTGGGGCATATTTGAATGGTGTCAAAAGAATCTATCCGAACAACACGCGCGGGCTTTTATGCTGCGTGAAATGGTCGGACTTGAAACCGAGGAAATTTGCCAGGATATGAATGTTAGCCACAGTGCTTGCCGTGTTTATTTACACCGAGCGCGGCTAGGGCTGCGCGAATGCCTGGAACAACGCTGGTTTAATACCAAGAGAAAATCATGAAAACCTGTAAAGATATTAGTGGACTGTTATCAGAAAGTATGGATCGCCCTTTAAAATGGCGGGAACATTGGGCAGTGCGACTGCATTTACTGATGTGTCGCCATTGTTCACGTTTTCAGCAGCAAGTGCATTTTTTGCGTAAAGCCGCTAAACACTATTATCCTAACGAAAATGACAAAAACCTGCCATCTTAACTTTGCATGGCGGATTCAATTCACTCAGCCATAATCAGGTCTGAAAAACTGAATTACGCCCTCTCCCACACCGATATAATACAGCTTTCCGCAACGGCGATTGAATCCGACAACTTACATCACCAGAATTCCGATAGCACATATAATCAGCGTCATCCGCATTCTCATAACTCGTCAAATCAACATAATCTGGTATCATTCGCCCTTATATCCATTCCCCATAAAGGACAACCCATGCCAGAATTCAATAACGTAACCGTCGTCAAAAAAGCCAATGTTTACTTCGGCGGCAATGTCAGCAGCCGGACTATCAAGTTTGCGGATGGCTCGAGCAAAACCTTGGGCTTCATGTTGCCCGGCGAATACACTTTCAACACCGCCGATCCTGAATTAATGGAAATCATCGACGGCGACCTGGACGTTCTATTGCCTGGCGCGGAATGGCAACCCATCAAAGGCGGAGAATCTTTCAATGTGCCTGCCAATGCGGCGTTCACGATGAAAGTTAAAACAGCTAGCGATTACTGCTGCTCGTTCCTCAAATAACGGTGGAAAAAGTCGCCATCTTTGCCGATGTGCAAAATATCTATTACACCACCCGGCAAAGCTGCCAGCGGCATTTCAACTACGCTGCATTCTGGACGCAGGCGACTGCCAATCGGGAAGTGGTCGCGGCCATTGCGTATGCCATCGACAAGGGCGACAGCAAGCAGCAGGGCTTCCAGCAGATACTCAGGAATATCGGTTTTGACGTCAAACTAAAGCCTTACATCCAGCGTAGCGACGGTTCCGCAAAAGGCGATTGGGACGTGGGCATCACGCTGGATGTGATCGACTATGCCGCCAAGACAGATGTGATTATTTTGTTATCCGGCGACGGCGACTTCGACCTGTTATTGGACAAAGCCCGAACC
>JANYKK010000074.1 GCA_025361585.1 Methylobacter sp.
CTTACGAATCTCCACCCCGAAAAAGAACTCGGTGACCACATTTAGCGCACTGTCCCCATAAGTCTGCAACACAAACGCCAGCAAAAACGAACACAAAGGCAACACGACATATACAGGCAGGTGGCAACGCGCCGCATAGCGATACATAAAATTCTGCGGTTGTTGATGGTGCTTGTTGTAATCATGCACCACGTAAAAAATATAGGCTGTCGCGTCATGCACCAGTCTTGGCACCAAAATCGCGAGGAAATAATACTGCTGAACAAACAGATAAAAACTGCTTAACACCAAAAAAACATTGCTCCACAAAAACCACTTGCCCAGTTGCGTGGTCGCATAACGGTGACACAACAACCCACCGCAAATCAACCCTACACATAAACTGCCCGCAATCATTTTTATCCATTCCAACTGCTGCGCATCCAGACTGTTTTTCAGAAAGATGCCGATATAAACAAAAAGACCCGCCGTCACGCTCAACCACAAGAGCAGATAAAAAATCCAATCGGGCAAACGATACAAACTACGCCCCACACCCAACTGCTGCTTGAGCACGTGATACACCGTCCAGGCAGCCACCGTCACGTAAAGCGCTTTGTAGGAAATAAACAGGCTGCCGATGCCGAAAATCGTGATAATGGCAACCGTCATCACCATGATTTTCAGCTTATAAAATTTCAGGTATTCGGCATTGCTCGCCAGCAAGATCGAGCTTGCGACGATATGAGGCGTTCCAAAAAGAATCTGGAACAATAAAAACTGTTTAGGGCTGCTTGGTAAATTCTCCAGCAAAGCCCCGTGCCAAAACCAACCGTCAAACAACTGTAGCAACAAACACAAAGGAATAATGGCATAAAGCCCCAATAACAACCGGAACGAAACGGTCAACGAGTTATCAGTAGAGCTATCTTGAGCTGAAACGGCTATGGCAGACATGAATCTATCCTCCTGTTATTGTTATATTTTCAGCCGGAATATTAAGTTTATAAAAGTTAGTATTTTATATATTGGCAGACGACTATGCTTCGTCATTTGACATACATTATTGATGTTTTTACATGATACACAATGTAATCAATAGGTAAAACAGCTAAAACAGGTTAGTAGAAAAAGTCTTTGTAATGAGGGTTGCCATTTGGGTCTTTCCGTCGAAACTGTTAACGACAGACGAAGCTCATTTTTTACGCAATAGCTCAACAAACTCATGCGCCGACACCGGTTGGCTTTTGATATAGCCCTGATAGCTATCACAGCCTTTTTCTTGCAAGAATGCCAGTTGCGCAGCAGTTTCCACGCCTTCGGCTAAAACCTTAAAGCCCAGAATATGTCCCATCGCGACGATGGTCGCGGCGATTTCCATATCATCTTGATGAAAAGGAATGTCGTCGATAAAACTCTTGTCGATTTTCAAAACATCCAGCGGAAAGTTTTTAAGGTAGCCCAGGGATGAATAGCCGCTACCGAAATCATCAATGGCTAAACGAACGCCTTGGGCGCGGAGACTGTTAAGAATGACTACAGCATTTTCCTGATTTTCCATCAATCCGGTTTCGGTTATTTCCAGTTCCAGTTGCTCAGGCGGGAAACCGGTTTCGTCCAGCACGGTAGCCACCATGGCGCAAATGTCGCCGCGACGGAATTGGTGCGGGGAAACATTGACCGCTAACGTTAACGGCGGCAAGCCCTCATCCAGCCATTGTCGGCCTTGTCGGCAGGTTTCGTGCAACACCCAAGCGCCGATTTCTACAATCAGGCCGGATTCTTCGGCGATGGGGATAAAGCTTAGCGGTTGAACCAGTCCGTCTACCGGGTCTTGCCAGCGCACCAACGCCTCGGCACCGACGATGTGACCACTGGCAAAATCCACCTGCGGTTGGTAGAAAATACGCAGTTCCTGTTGTTCAACCGCCTGCCGCAGACGTGATTCCAACGCTATGCGTTCTTGGGCAACGAGAGTCAAGTCCTCCGAAAAATAGGCAAAGCATCCGCGTCCGGCATCTTTAGCCTGATACAGCGCATCATCGGCATGATCCATGAGTAATTCAGGACTGTCGCCGTGTTTCGGATATAAACAAATACCGATACTGGCGCCAATCCTCACGTTGTCACTCATGGACAGGCAAAAGGGCCGGTTCAAATCGGCAATGATTTCTTTAGCCACCCGCGCGGCATCTTCCGGCTGGACAATATCTTCCAACAACACGATAAACTCGTCGCCGCCCAGCCGCGCCACCATATCGACATCACGCAGTCTCGCGGTGATGCGTTCGGCGACTTGTTGCAGCAATTCATCGCCTGCCAAGTGCCCCAAACTGTCGTTAACCGCTTTAAAACGATCCAAATCCAGCATTAATAAGCCCATTTGCCTGCCGTCGCCGCTCCACATTAATGCCGTGCTTTAGCCGTTCCTGCAACAATCGGCGGTTGGGCAGTCCCGTGAGCGGGTCATAGAAGGCCAGTTGCTTGATTTGCTCCTCAGTGTTCTTGCGCTCGGTGATGTCAGTATGGGTGCCGACATAATGAGTGACTACGCCATCGCTGTCTTTTACTGCGGTAATGGACAGCCACTTGGGATAAATTTCGCCATTCTTGCGTCGATCCCAGATTTCTCCTTGCCAAGCTCCGGCCTTCGCAATGGTTTCCCACATCGCCGCGTAAAAAGCCGCATCGTGACGCCCTGATTTGAGTAGGCTTATTTTCTGCCCCACGATCTCCTGTTCCGTGTAACCGGTAGACTCGATGAAAGCTTTGTTGACACGTAGAATGACGTTCGCCGTATCAGTGATGACAATTGCGTCCTGAGATTCAAATGCGGTCGCAGCGATACGCAGATCCAGCTCCATTTGCTTACGCTCGGTGATGTCCCGCAAGGCGCTGGCGAAAAACGAACCTTGCTCCGTTTGAATCAGGCTCAAGCTGACTTCAACATCCAATTCGCTGCCGTTTTTATGTAGCGCCTTTACCGCCCGGCCCACTCTCGTTGGCTGGGATGACGCCGTAGCGGCAAATTGCGCCCGCTGTATCCGATGAGCCGCACGAAAGCGTTCCGGCACCAAGGCTTCAATCGACAACCCGATCAGTTCGCTATCAGGATAACCCAGCAAACATTCGGCCTGCTGATTTGCCATGGTAATGGTGCCTTGTTCATTACTGATTAGCATGGCGTCCGGCGAAGCAGCGAAGATGGCGCGTTGATAGGGCTTGCTGTCTTTCAGCTGCTGTTCGGTCTGTTTACGTTCGGTGATGTCCATGAAAAAGCAGACAAAATACCCTCCATTCTCGCTGACGAAAGAAACATTGACCTCAACATCCCACACACTGCCGTTCTTGCGACGATGACAGGTTTCAAAGGTATCATTTCCCTGCTGGATGACCTTGAGGATATGTTTGGCCGTTTCCTCCGGCGTTTCCTGCGCTTCCAGGTCGGTGACCCGCATACCGATCAGTTCCGTTTCGGAATAGCCGGAAAGACGGGCATATGCCGGGTTGACTTCCAACAAGCGGCCTTCCTTATCTACCCGCCAGAAACCCTCACCGGTGGTTTGAATGACCGAATGATATTGCTTATGTCGCTCATGGAATTCTGCGGTGCGCTCTACGACTTTTCTTTCAAGTTCCTGCTCGGATTTTTTTAACTTGTTCAGGGTTTTATCCAATTGTCCGGCCATGGAGTTGAACAGTTGCGATAATTCGCTGATTTCGTGGTAGCCGGTTGAGAAAATTCTCTGTGTGAAGTCTCCCAGGGACAAGGCTCTCGCCATATCGCCCAACGCCATAATGGGTTTGGAAATGTCTCTACCGATTATTGACGCAATTAACCAGGCGCTACAAATCAGGAAAAAAACAGCAACACCTAAGCCAATAAGCAATCGATTCAATGGCGCAAAGGCTTCAGTCTGGTCGACATGGGCCATGATGCAGCCGCCGCCAATCTCCGGCACGAACCGAAAACCATGGATGATAGGAACGTCACGATAGTCCAGATCGAGAATTTGGCCGCTTTCTTTTTGCAAACAGTGTTGCATTGGCACGGCTGAAATGGACTTAGAAACGCCTTGCTGCGAAAGATAACGCGGTTTGGTGATGAAAAAGCCCCGATTATCGGCCAGGAAGGTTTCCCCTGACTCCCCAAGCACAGAAGAACCGACGAAAATATCCTGCAATAGCTGTCCTGAATAAGTCGTCACCAAGCTCATGCCGGATGCCGAATCGGTAGCAACCAAGGAATACAACGAAGCACCGTTTACCTTGGAAGTCGATGTCGACGCTATCTGACCGGGCAGAAACGGTTTGGCTAACTGATCGAGCGAAACGGAATCTCTCCCCACGGTAAGATCGTTCTCTATTCCTGAATGGAAACTAAAACCGGTAGTGTCGTTAACAGAGGCAAACTGCTCAAGCTTACCCCGAGCGCAGGCATTAATGCCCTGATCGCTATGGAGGCAGCCAGCAAGCAAGGTATCCAGCAACACTTTGCCACGCTCGTTGTCTCTGTACAATTTCATACGCATTGCTTCATAACGCGCATCAACCACTTGCCCTACACCCTCAATACGATTCTCCTTGATGCCGTTAAACACAAACCAATAAGCCGTTGCGCCTATCAATCCGGCGGGAAGCAGGATGCACAATAACAGCGTGACAGTTAAATGTGTTTTTAATGATCTCATTACCGCCGTATACTCATTTTTTAAAAACAGACGCAGGAGAGAATAAATCTTAACGCTTATTTAAAAAATTTATTCTATTATTTTAGTGTTGTTTTTAATTCTTTTAAGGTAAATATTGCCATGACATTTCAGTTACACCCCCGCCTGGAGCAGGATTGCATAGCCATTGGCCGTTTTGAATTATGCCGGTTATTAATGATGAATGACAGCCAGTACCCTTGGTTTGTACTGGTGCCGGAGCGAGCGGACTTGAAGGAAATTTATCAGCTCAGCAAAACGGAACGTGAATTGCTGACCGAGGAATCGAGCTATCTTGCCGAAAACCTAGCCATACTCTATCAAGCGGACAAAATGAATATTGCGGCGATAGGCAATATGGTTCCGCAACTGCACATCCACCACATCGTCCGATACCAGATCGATAAAGCGTGGCCTGCGCCAGTCTGGGGGAAGTTCGACGCCGTGCCTTACAGCGAACAGCAAATTACAGACAATGTGATCCGTATTAAAGAACAATTAAAAATGTAAAGCTGACGCCCGCTTTTAACATTTGGCCTAAAAATCAATCCACCAAAAATTCGGTAAAATAGGCTTCTTTAAAACCTTTGGTATGGTCAACCTTGCCTTCTTCGCCATGACCTTCCTCAGCCGGTTCCTCTTCTTTCTCTTCGTCATGAGCTTTAGGATCTTTCATCTTTTCCAACGTCTCACGAATAACCTTGGTAGTTTCTTGCCGCAACGCCTCGCGCTGTTCCATCGTTTGCAATTCCTCAAACGACCTACCGCTGTATAACATGATCAATTCATGCCTTAATGCAGGCATATGTTTTTTGACTGACGCAATCGCTGCCCCGCCTTCAACCAATAAATTCACATTTACCAGCAAAATCTTTTTTGGTTCCGCCAAATTAACGGTAAACTTAGGAGCCATTTCCACGTATTTTGCACCTGCTTCCG
>JANYKK010000110.1 GCA_025361585.1 Methylobacter sp.
TATTGTTAATCAACCAGAATAACCACTCCAATTTTTCCACCGAAAAAACACCTGTTTTTTATCATTAAATTGTTAAAGAGCATTTTTATCCTTTTGGTCTTCAACCGGATAAAAAGAAACCAATTTGAGTCCGTCAAACTCTACCGGCAAACGTCGGTTTTCACCCAGGGTGAGAAAATCAAAACCCGATTCGGTATTGGTGCTCCAGGTCATAATCGCATTGCCTTCTTCAAGGCCCTCCTCAATTTGCGCCCAGATCATCTCCCTGACTTTGGCCGACAAATCGCCGACATAAACGCCCGCCCGGATCTCGATCAACCAAACGGCTAATCGCCCTCTTAACCGGTGCGGGACGTTTTCAACTACGATGACCAACATCGCCGATACTCTCTGGATTGGGAATGGCCGGTGCGATATTCTCTTCGGCAGGTGTCGGCAGTTCAAGCTCACCGGCGGCCAGGACTTCTTCTATGGTCGGGATGATTTTTTTCAAGATTTTGCTTTGCCGGAAAATATCGCGACACATCAAGCGCACTTCCCGTTCCGGGTTGTGGTAGTTTTTGGCGGCAATTTTAAATGCATGGGGAATTATGTCGTCAAACTTGAACAAATCAGCGATGTCGTAGACGAATGACAAAGGTTTTCCGGTGTGAATAAAGCCGATGGCAGGCGCGTATCCTGCCGCCAGCACCGCCGCTTCGCTGATGCCGTACAAACAGGCCGTTGCCGAACTGATGCAGCGGTTCGGCATATCGCCGTTATTCCAGTCGGTCTGATCGTAATTGCGGCCTTTCCATTCCACCCCCGCCTGTTTAGCCAATAACTGGTAAACTTTTTTAACGCGAGCGCCTTCTATGCCACGCAGTTGTTCGACGCTACGCCGCTCCGGCGGCTTTTCGCCGAAACGGATTTCGTACATTTTGCGCACCACTTTTAACCGCGCCGCATCGTCCAACGCCAATTTGGCCTGATACAGCAAGCGATCCGAGCGCGCCCCGCCCGGCTGGCCGGACGCATAAAGCCGAACCCCGGCCTCGCCGACCCAAACCAACAAGGTTCCGGCTCTGGCGGCCAAACTGACGGCCTGATGAGAAACCCGCGTCCCCGGCTCAAGCATGATGCAGGCGATACTGCCGACCGGAATATGGGTTCTGATGCCGGTTTCGTCAATGACAACGAACGCGCCGTCTTTAACGTCAACCTGGCCTTTTTCGATAAAAGCCATGGAGACACGTTCTTTCATGGTGATGGGTTTTAAGGGTGGCAACATGATTTTAATCCAAAGGTTTGCTCGTTCCCAAAGCTCCTGCTTGGGAACGAGCGGAAGAAACCAGTCTCTTCTCCCTCCGGGAGAAGGTTAGGATGAGGGGGATCCAATAAAGCATTTTCCTTATTTTTATTCTCCTCACCCCGACCCTCTCCAACAGGAGAGGGGAATTTTCTCCTTAGCATAATGGCAAGCGTAGCTGGAGCTTGGAAACAAGCGGAATGAATAGACAGAACCTCAAACACGCAAAATACGCTGCATGAGTAAGCTTTCCATATCGCGCCGTCCATCGAGTATTGCATGGACTACAATTTTATCGGCAAATGTTTCATAAATAATCCGATAAGGCTTTTCAATCACCTGCCGATATTGCCGAATCCCCAAAGACAACAGCTCCTTGGGGATGCTGCCTCTATCGGGAAAATCAGCTAAATTATTTACCGCTGCCTCCAAACCATCAATGATCTTACCCGCAACACGATCGCTGACTTCGCATAGGTAATAATCATTAATATCCAGCAAATCGGCCAGCGCCGGTTCCGAGAGAACAACCTCCCGCATTATGCTAAACCGCGCCGCGCCCGCAATTGGCTAAACGCTTCCGCACTGGAGACGGTTTTTCCTAAACCGACCGCTTGCTGGCTTTGCGCCAGCATTTTCAGCAATGCCAAGGTTTCCTGCATGCGCTCATACTCAGCAACGGACTGAACCACCATAGTGGCTTCGCCGTTTTGAGTAATGATCATCGCTTCGCCGGAATCTTTTAATTCCAAAGCAACCTGCGCGGCATTAGCCTTGAGATAGCTAATCGGTTTAATGTTTTTTGATAAATTCATATTGTTCTCACGCATCTTGCAAAGACCTAAATATAAACCAAATTCGGTTTAATTTAAATCCTTGCTAAAGAAAGTAGGCCGCAACCGAAAGCTTTGGCGGGGCCTATGCCTTTATAAAGGGCATCCCGAATAAATACCTCCGGCTCAGTGACTTCTAAAACGCCTTGAAAATCCAGGGTGCTGATTTTGATGCCGCGTTTTTTAAAATGATGCTGTTGGTAACCGTCGGCGATGACTGAATGCAGCTTAAAGCCATTGCTTTCAGCTTTTTTTTCTAACCATGTTTCGCCTGCCAGTTGCTCTAACTCAGCTTGAGAACACTGCGCCACTTCATCCGAGAGTGTTTTTTTCAGTTGCATGACCACATCATGACGAATCCTTTTCATGGGGAGTGTTTCCTTGTCCCTTAAGCCTTTTTTTTGCCGGTCAATCCGCAACAGTTCTTGTTCTTCTATAGTTCGCTCCTTGGTAATCTGTTCTACCGGATTCGCTCGTAAAGTGAACCGCAGTTTGTCGCCCGCTTTGAGCTGCGGGTTAAATTCCTTGGATTCAACCGCCAAAATACCAGCCAATGGGCTTGGCTTAATTGACGACTGCACATAAAAAACAGGAAAGCCTTTACTCTCATCGCGGCGAAACAAAAAGTCGCGAGGATCATTTTCTTTGTGCTCAGGAAAAAGCAGCCATAACAACCGGTGAAGTTCGTAATGATCGGCTTTTATGATTTCCACCAGTTGGTCGGGCTGTTCAGCCAACACATTAACGCGACTCAGGTACATGGTTTTCTCCTGTTGCTAACAATACATATTCATCGCGTGAGCAAAACTGCCAATGTTTGCGGTTTAATGGCTGATCGTAACGCGACACACGATAGCTGTAGCTTTCAATGCCGCTGTGAGGGCTTTTTTCCCAATAATAGGTGATATTTTCCAAACCCAAATAGGGTTTCTTTTCGACTTCAAACGGTGGATATTGCTCTAAAGCCGATATAAACGAATCGGCTGCAATAATTTTAGGGTTAACCGGCAGGCTTAACGGGCAAGACTTACGCCCTAAATAAAGGTGAAAGCGTGGCTGTTGCAACGCTTGCTTCAACTGTTCTAAGCTGTAACCGGCTTGTTCATTTAACCATACCGCAGCTAAAGCCAAGGCATCTTGGCGATATTCACGACTGGATAAAACTGTACCTAATTTCCCGGAACTCAATTCATCGCGACGGGTATAACGGTGCTTGTTTTTTTTGTCCTCGGAGGGGACTTGTACGGTGTGATAATCCTTAAGCACTAAGCCGCTGTGCATCACTTTAAAGCCCATAGCTACCGAATCCGACAAGCGTTTCAAAGCTTGTTCTTGTTCGCGCTTAATGCCCAATGCCGCCGCTAATAAGCCCAATATTGCCGAACGTGACGGATGCGTTGCACTGTGCCGCGACTCGCCTACCGCTTGCTCGCCCCATGAGGCTAATACGCCGTACAGTTGGAAGCTCAAGTATTGCTGCATGGCTCACCTGCTGTCAAAAAACCGATAATTTCACTTAAGCTACCCTCGCTTTTTTCCGTCGTAACCAGGCAGGATTTTCTATCATCGGCACACACACCGTAAACATTATCGAAATGCTCATACTGTTTGTTTAAGCTTTTAATCGCTTCGTCCAATATGTCGTTACCATGTACAGGTTTTAAAAAAGCAACCGATAATGAACGCGGCTGTTGCGGCCCTTTTTCTGCCAACAAATAAGACGTATAAGCTCTGGAAGCAAAGCTGTTTTGTTTACCGGTGGGAGATATTTTAGTCATGGACTCAATGAAGGCGGTTAATGTTTTATTAACCAATTCGCT
Organism: Methylobacter sp.; assembly: GCA_025361585.1. Taxonomy (GTDB): domain Bacteria; phylum Pseudomonadota; class Gammaproteobacteria; order Methylococcales; family Methylomonadaceae; genus Methylobacter_A. The sequence goes on from JANYKK010000110.1 coordinate 3,942, forward strand.
ATCATTTTGGAGATTCTCGCACAGCAAGGTTTTATTGATGCATACATATAAATAAAACACGCCTGAGGCAAAACCCGTTTCGCCTATATGCGCCGCACCGGTAGCATCGTGCTTATTCAGGTCATCGACAGCGGTGAAATAATCGTCATCGACTTTGACCGCATGTACGGTGATCGCATGTGCGACTTGGGCGGCGGCCTCTACATTGTAAGTCGGGCTTGAAGCCAACATTCTGCCGAATAGGGCTATATCAATGGCTTTAGGTTTTTGGCGCAACAAGGTTAATTCGGCTTCTTCCGGCGCTCGTTTTTCTGTCGCCAATTTTGTCACTAAAGCATCAATCAGTCGTTGTTCTTCAGGCGCTATATGCGCCAGTTGTTCAATTTCTAACGGTTCGCCGCCTTCTTTATCTTTTTTGGTTTTTACTTTGCCAAAACAAGCCGCCATAAGTGCAGCCCATTCAAATGCATTTTTTTCTTCTACGCCTTGAGCTATTAATGCGTTTTTAATTTCAATGCCGATGCGCTTGGTACGTATGCCCTTGTGCTCACCCAACGCAGACACAAACAGTTCCGAAGTCCGCCAAGCTCTTTTTAAGCTCTGCGACGAAATACGCAAGCGTATTGCGCCGCCCATAATCGCGGTTTTAGGCCTGCCTAAATCATCGCGGTTAAGATTAGACGGCGGGTAAGAAACTAAAGCATGTAATTGGATAAATTGTGTCATGGTGTATTTTCCTTATGTTTATTTGGAATAGGTTAAAACTTCACTGAAATACGCTTTTGCCCAAGCAAATTTAAAACGTTGTTCTGGGCGCTCAGACAATTGATTTTTGTCGCGCTGTTCTTGCGACCAATGCAATACGCCATCAGCCAAAGACAGCACATTAGCAGTACGATTCAGTTGCATGACGGCGCGGCGCAGGTTTTCGTATAACTCGTCTATATCATGGCTGGCGAGTAATTGTTGAAAACGAAGTTCACTGAAAATCGCTTTGCCGCTATGCTCTTTTTGTTGACCTAACTGTTTAGGGAAACTGTATTCACTATTAGTTTTAACGTGGGCTAGTAATCCTGCAACGCTAGCTAATGCTAATGTGTCAGAGATATAGGGCAATTTTTGTTGCAGATCATAGAAATAAGATTGCAATAAAATTTCTTCAGGCTTCTCGCAACGACGCAACTTTGCCCGTTCGCCGCGATTGGACTTGGTTTTACCGTTCGGCAATTTAATTTCTTCCAAGTCCAGCCACCACTTAATCAGGGCTTGTCTGGCTGATTTGTTTCGTAAAATTGCATAAAAATTTCTGGCAACATTCAAGATGTCTTTTTGGTATTGCCCAGTCTTGCTTTCACCAATGCATTCCTTTACTGCATTAATAAAATCGTCTGCTTTATCAAAATCTTGGTTGAGTAATTTTTCAAGCAGATCAATAACACTTTGCTCTACTTTTTTATCTTTAAGTTCGTCTAAAGAGTATTCGGTTAATTCATAAGCCACGAGTGTTCTCCATTATTTTCCAAAATCAAGCTACTAATGCTTTCATACTTTTACCTGCGTTTAGCCATATTTCTAACTGGCGACGCGCAACGACGACCCGTTTCATATCGCCGTCTTCGTTATTGCTGGATAACGCCCAATGGTCGAATAGCGTCAAAGCTTGAGTTCGCAGGACTCTTTTCCACTCATCAAAAAGCGCGTTGACTTGTTTTTCGTCTTCCCCGCAGTTAATCAGTTTTTCCAATAAACGATAAAACTCTGTCTCGGTAAGCTGCCAAAACTGGGTATCGGTAAATGAAATTTCGCCTTTCGCTTCTTTGGGTTTTGAAAACCAAGCCTGTTTTAAGGTGGAACGGACATCCAGAGCTACTTCGGTCGCGGCATCGAGCATTCGGCTAATAAATCCCTGCACACTACTTCGACTTTGTTGCGGAATAGGAAATACCGGCATCGTGGTTTCATACCAACACCGGGCTTTCATGTTGTCCATATCGTAGCCGAATAGCCATAAACGCGGCTGGCAGTCGCCTGAAATTATTTCCTGGCGACTGTCTAAATAAATCTGCACTACTTTAGCCGCCTGCTTATGGTTTTTTTCATCTTCTAAAACCAAGCCTAACCAATGGCGATAACTGAAACCGCCCACTTGAGCTTTGACGGAATAGGCTTCTTTTTGGGGATCTCTAACATATGGCGTCAAAGGATGCAGCCACGTGCTACTGTAATTGACACCCAAATTTTTGGTTCGATATTGTGAAATGAGTTGTTCCGTGGATTCATGGCTAATATCACAGGTTCCCGCTTCAGTTGCCTTAAAGTCCAAACGAATACGGCGCGGCATTCCCCAGTACATTTGGTACGGATGCCCTTGTTCCGGCTGCGTAATGAAATCCTTTTTACCCGCCTCGCTAGTGCGTGTTGGCGCTAACCAAGGAAAAATATTATGCAGGTCTTTTAACTCAATGTTTCCGCTTAAAGCCGCTACTTCTTTTTGGGTGAAAATATTAAGCCATAACTTTTGCCATAAACTTGCGGCTTGTTTAGTTTCGTCCGGCAATACCAAGGTAGTTAAAGGCCCGCCGCCGCGTAGGCTGGTTCGATGCCCTGAACCGCCTGATGGGGCGTTAATTTGCAAGGTAAACAAAGCAATGCTTGCCCAGTAGGGTGAGATATTTTCAGTTGTATCTTCTTTAACAAAAAAAGTTCCGCCGCCGGAGGTATCAATCAACAAGGAGGCAATATCAACATCTTGCCTATCGCTCAACAGGTCATAATCCTGCATGAAAGCAGGTTTATCGGTATCTATCGAAAACGCCTCTGTTACTGTTAAAAAAGCATTTTTTAATGTGTTCACATCCGGCGGTGTAAGCCAGTATTTCTCCCATTCCGTCTCGTTTTTCGGCGCGAAAGAGGTCTGCACCAGACCAATCAACAGCTGATAAAGTGCGCCTTTAAAATCCGCCCGTGGTGAAATCACATCGACAATCGGATTACCATCGCCCTCGGTAATTCGCCACAAGCCCTTTAGTTTTTCTTGTTCGCCATTAAGGCGAATTACGCTTAGCCATTCATCTTCCAATAAATTCATGCTGTATTTTCTCCTGTAAATAATGCTTTTAGCTGTGCTTCAGCAGGTTGACCAAAATAATAATTAACGCTAAAGCAATCAGGCCGTTGGGTTTGATTTTATTCACTACACCGACGAGCATTTCAATAGATTTAAACATTTTCCCCAACAATGAAATTGACAATGCCTCACATCATACACGGAAAATTGTTTACAACAAGCTGTTATAAAAATATTTAAATTGTATTACGAAGTAATTTTATTAAAATTACTGTAAAATCTTTCTGTTCCTGCAACTTTGTGGGATGAACCGCTGTTTTACAATTATTTGGTAACAGCACACACTCGTTCCCCACACCCGTGGGGATTTTAAAAAACTATCAACTCTTTCTCCCATTCACCTTCCGTTTACGGCATAAAGGTGGTGTGCGCTAGACCAGGGCCAATCATGCGCCTCCGCACAGAGTCCGGCTTTTACCGGGTTGTTGTGAATATACTCGATTGTATTGCGAAAGTGCTTTTCATCACGAATATAGCGATCCCAATATTCACGCATCCAAAACTGATTTTTAGCCGCTCCAGTAGACCTGGGAACGCCGAGCCCCAGCTCGGCATTATGCGAAATAGCCCAACTCCCAGTAAAAGACTTCCACGACTGTAAAATATTCGGCAAGCTAATCGTAGGTTCAATCAACACATGAACATGATTGGGCATAATGCACCAAGCGATCAAACGATAACGTTCGCCATCAAATATTTGCAAGGTTTGCTGCATCACTTCCGCCATGCGTGGATGACCCAAGGCGCAGCAGCCTAAACCCGCATCCAACCATTGTTCTATTTTTTTGCGACGCTCACGTTCACGCATGGAAATGGAGATTTGCAAAAGCTCTTGCTCCAACTGTTTCAGTACTGTTTTTGGTAGGGAGTCGGCAAGACGAAAGGTAATGAATTGCAGAGTCCCTGGCGCATCTAAATGCGGCAAATAGCCTCGGCTATACCAGCCCTTGGGATCGCCGTAACTCGGTTCGGCTTTTCCATTTTTAGGCGTTCGGTTGTTTGCCGCGCCAAGCTGGGGCTTGGCGTTCCCAGGATTCATCTCTTTTTCCCATCTACAAATAATTCAATTTCCCCGCCTAACAGCAAGCCCTGTCTACGGCTGTAACTCACATTAACCGTTTCGCCACCGCCATCAACTGCTTGTCCCTGCCATTGACTGGCGGATAACGGTATCAACGGAAAAATAAAGCTGTAATCGTCAAAGATTTTTTCTTGTGCCCGTAGCTGCTTGAGGGCTTGCGACAAATCTACCGACAATTCGGGCAACCCTTTAACCCGTTTGGCATTAATGTTGACACTGCTTAAATCCCAGGCAAATCTTTCGGCATTTACCAAGGGCGATAATTTACCCTCTTGCCAAACCGCCAAATAAATCGTTACGGAATCTTCCGATAACCGTGTCGGAATACGCGCGTCTTCATCCCATGCGTTATCGCTGAGCGTATAACCTTGTTCCAGTTTTAAGGCATTCATATTCGCCAAGCTGATTTTTGCCCAATGTTCACCTTCGGCTTCATTACTGGCTTTTTTAAGCGATTCGGGTATATCGGTGTCGTCTTCGGAATAAACCGTTTCTATCAGTTCCCTGGCATCTTCGGGCATTTGCCATTCTTTCTTGTTATCCAATAACATGGCGGTGCGCCATAATTGTCCGGTGTGTGGGTAAACGCCATTGGCTTTGGGAAAAACGGCTTTGTACCAATCCTGAGCAGGGGCTTGTTCAAGCGGCGGCGAATAAACAAACAAGGTCGGCGATGGACGTTGGTCTTTTTGTCCTGATTCTTCAATAAAATTACCGGCGCTATCACGTACATGTCGATGCAAACGCCCTGCCCGTTGAATTAATAAATCAATGGGCGCCAAATCGCTAATCATCACGTCAAAATCCAAGTCTAAGGATTGTTCTACGACTTGTGTCGCAATCAGCACTTTGCCTTGACGACTATTTACCAAGGATTTCTTGCCGAACAAGCTCAGGACGTTATCTTCCACTGTTTTCCTGTCGTGCAAAGTATAACGGCTATGGAACAGCATCAGTTGCTCATTGCCCAACCAATCGGCTTCCTGTAATTCGCTGTAGGCTGTACGTGCATCAAAAACGGTGTTACGTATCCAGCACACGCATTGCTTATGGGCTACGGCGGCTTTAATGATTTCAATAGCTGCAATGGATTCGTGTACAAACGCCACTTTAACCGTCCGCTTTACTTCCGGGCGGGTATTTAAAACAACTTCAACAGGTCTGGCATCGTTGATATGAGTTAATAAGGGATAGTCTGTATAAGCTTGTTTTTGTACGCAAACAAATTTATAACCCGCACCGCGTTGAAAGGCTTTCACAAAATCCTGGCGCATTTTAAACGGTAAGGTTGCAGATAATAGAATCGCACTGCCGCCTAAAAATGCATGAAACTCCAATAAGCTTTGCAATAAACGGTTCATATAAGCATCGTAAGCATGAACCTCATCAACAATCAGCACCTTGTTTGCCAGCCCTAAGAGCCGCAATGACTGATGTTTTGCCGGTAGGACACTGAGCAAAGCTTGATCTATCGTGCCGATCCCTATGTCGGCCAATAAGGCTTTTTTACGATGATCGCTTAACCAGCGCGAACATTGTACGGAAGCGGTCGCTTCTTTTTGACCATAAGCTTTGTCCATAGCCGTGTATTCCATAATGGATTGCTGGAATCTTTTGGACAAATGCCTTGCACTGTGCGCCAGGACTAATGAAGGTTTTTCTTTAGCGGCATAAAATTTCAAATAACATTCCGCAACTCGCTCATACATGGCGTTAGCCGTTGCCATAGTCGGCAAGCCAATAAATACGCCTTGCGCCAACTCTTGGCTGATTAAACGGTGGGCAAACATCATTGCCGCTTCGGTTTTTCCTGCGCCGGTCACGTCTTCTAAGATAAGCAATTGCGGTTTTTGCGATAACGGCAAGTTCTCAGCTTGTGCCTGCAGGGGCGTAGGGTTTTCAAGATAGGAGAAAAGATGTTGCAAGCTTTGTTTGGTTGCATGTTGCGCAGGTAATATCCCTGCATTCTGCACCACTCGTTTTGCCGAAGGAAGCGCGTATTGCTGCCAATAATCATCAAGTGATAACGATTCATCCGAACAAAACTCAAAATTTGCCGAATCTGAACCTAACCAATCGCACAAAACGGCAAAACCCGCTAATAACCAACTTGCCGAGGATTGCTTGTCCACCCAATCCTCATCCGCTGCGCGCTCAACAAGCGCCGGTATATCAGGTGTAAACAACACATTAATTGCGTTAAAAAACTCGGCTGCATTCGCCAAATCGCATGACTTATAATAAGTTCTGGCCGAAACACCACTGATTTTAGGCGGCAAACCATGATGCCCTGTGACTGCCTGTAGCCAGATTTTCAATACGTTTCGATATAAGCAGCTATCCATTATTTCAGATGACAACAACTTACGAATAGCAGTTTGGTCATGCCATAAAATAAAACCCAAACTGTCATGGCGGATGTCGTAATTAGTTTTAGTTATTTCTCCCCACCATTTTTGCCGCAACTCCGGCTTCAATTGCTGAAAACTCTCGGCAAATTTACCGCAATCGTGCAAAGCAAGCAGCATCTTTATCCAAGGAACAAGTGTTGCTTTTGGTAAATCAAACAATTGTTCAAAACGACTCATTAAAAAGGGGTGTTGTTCTAGCAACACACAGCCTACCGCCGCCACATCCAGACAATGATACGGCAGCAGGTGATAGCTGTTGCCCTGCCCATCATCCGAACCGGCCTTGCCCCAATATTTGTAATACAGTTTTCCTTCCATGTTTCCGCCCTAACGCTTGCTTTGATTCCCATTATCCACACTTACAACCTCATTCCATGATGTTGTTCTTTATTTTTTATAAATTTTTTGCATGGCTTCTATTTGCTCCCTGACACCATCAACCAAAAACTGCGGCGATTTAACTTCCACTTCCGCGCCGTGTTTGAGGATGTCCATGATCAGTTCGCGGCTGTCATTGAACGGGATGCTCAGCTGGTAGTTGCCGTTGTCCAGCCATTGCCCCTGCTGGTTGGGATGCCAGTTTTCATCGGCGACCCATTTGGCTCTGGCTTTGCTAAATTCCAGTACGGCGGTATGTTCCGCATCGCCGCTGAAAATGCCGTAGGACGAGGTGAGAAATTGTTCCAGCTGTTTCGGGTCGGTCGGCTAGGCGGTTTGATCTAGTATTTTTGCTGAGCCGATGTTGTCTACGGCAAATACTCGCAGTTGATCCCGGTGATGGCAATGGGCGGCCAGATACCAGTTGTCACGATAATAGATGAGCTGTTGCGGGGAAACGATTCTTTGGCTTTGGGTGGCGTAAGCGCCTCTGGCAGTGT
>JANYKK010000127.1 GCA_025361585.1 Methylobacter sp.
CAAGAACGGCAGCGGTAAGACTTCGTTATTACGTATTTTATGCGGATTTCGCGAACCCGATGCGGGTGAAATTAACTGGTGCGGCGATGCGGTAAAAGACAGTCAATTTCATGCGCAGATGGCGTATGTCGGTCACTTGGACGGTGTTAAAAAAGAACTGACGGTAAGGGAAAACCTAAAAATGTCTTTGGCTTTAAGCAGCGTAGGCCGGTATTCCATTGATGAGGCTTTAGCCAAAGTCCATTTGACAGGCTACGATGATGTCCTCGTTCAGGCTTTGTCGGCGGGGCAGAAAAGACGGTTATCGTTAGCCAGATTGCTGATTACCGAAAATGTGTTGTGGATACTCGATGAGCCATTCACTTCACTGGACAAGCAGGGCATTGCACTTATCGAAGCTTTAATGACCGAGCATTGCGCTAACGGCGGAATGATTGTCCTCACCTCGCATCATGACATAGACTTGCCTGAGGTCGATGTCCAACGTATTCATTTATCCTGATGTCTTTATCCCGCGCATTTTTTGCCGTTATTCGGCGCGACTTGGTTTTGGCTCTGCGACGCCGCTCGGAAATAGCTAATCCGTTGCTGTTTTTTATTCTGGTGATCACCTTGTTTCCGTTGGGCATCGGCGCGCAGCCGCATTTATTGCAGGCCATTGCGCCGGGCATTATCTGGGTTTCCGCCTTGCTGGCGGCGATGCTGTCGCTGGACAGCCTGTTCCGTTCGGATTTTGACGACGGTTCGTTGGAGCAGATTTTATTAAGCCCGCATCCGACCTCGGTATTGGTGTTGGCTAAAGTTATCGCCCATTGGCTGGTGACCGGTTTGCCGCTGTTGATAGTTGCGCCGCTGCTGGCTGTTTTTCTAGGTATGCCCAATCATTCTTTGGGTATCTTATTACTGACTTTGCTGCTGGGAACCCCGGTGTTAAGCCTGATAGGAGCCATCGGCGTTGCATTAACAGTAGGGCTGCGCCGGGGCGGCATGATTTTGTCGCTGCTGGTTTTACCCTTGTATGTGCCGGTGTTGATTTTCGCCGGTAACGCCGTACAGATGGCAGGCAGTGGGTTGCCGGTCGATGCGCAAATTAATATTTTGATTTCCATTTTATTGATGGCTCTGGTTTTGGCGCCGTTGCCGACCGCAGCTGCATTAAAAATGAGTATTAATTGATAATATCTCGTAGAATAATCGGTCATATTATCGATTGAGAATGAATGATGATGGCATCAGCTAAATACTTGTCAGTTTTTGCACCGGCTACCAAGCAACAAAGGAAAGAAAACTTTGACACGTATTGGGTATTTACCCAGCAGCATGGTGGAGAATTGCTCGAAAACGAGAAGAATTTAGGCAAAAAGCGCGATCGACTGAAACATTTTCAGGATAACCCGGTTAGATTGCGTAAGCCGCTCGCCGATCACGCCATTTTTTATCGTAATTATATTGACATGCAAGACGATCCAAAATCGCTGGATCGCATGACGTTGATGCTGACCGGCATCTACAAATTTGCCCGGCATGAATGGGTGGGCATCAAAGGCGCTTGGGATGCAGTACCCGATATGGCCAATTCGCATACCGTGGAGGATAAAATAAGTCGTGTGCATTTGGCCGAAGAGTTTTGCCATGTGCGGCTGTTTGATGAAATGCTCAAAACCTGCGGATTGGATAAAGTGGAGTGGGTACCTTTAGGGCCGATTAAGGAAAAAATCTACGAGCAATTCCCCAAATTGCCTGGATTTTTAATGGATAGCCCGGCTTTCGTTACCGAGTTGATGGGAGTGACTTTTTATTGTCATTTGCATCGTCTGTTTGATGATGTGCTGGCCGATGAGCCGGAAGTACGCGACCGTTTAAAAGAATTGCTGGATGAAATTACCATTGATGAAGTGGCGCATGTCGGGCAACGAAGAAATTTTATCGGCCCGATAGGCATGAAAGTTTCAAAAGCATTGGTTAAGCCTTTTTATACGATGTTCTTCAATGATATTCCTGAAGTTGGACAATTGTTTAACGTTGAGCAAATGATTAAAGACGGTATCGCATTTGATTTTAATGAATTACCTGAGTATATGATTGAACGCAGTTGGATTCCTTCATACTGCAAAGCTTAGAAATACGCAGCTGCCATGAAGATAATTACCAAGCTTTAATGAGTTGAAATGGAAAATTTCGCAAAAGATTTTGTATCGATTCTGCAATATCTGCTTCCTGGCTTTGTCTCTGCATGGGTATTTTATGGATTAACTTCGTATCCGAAACCCTCTCAGTTCGAACGGGTTGTTCAAGCAATGATTTTTACCTTATTTACGCAGGCCACTATCAATATTGTTGAGTTTATCCTGAAACATATAGGTAATTATTGGTCAGTTGCTAATTGGAGTGAGTCGTCCAGTTTAATCTGGTCAATAATCATTGCGTTGTTTTTTGGCTTTATATTTTCTTATTTTGCTAATAACGATAAGTTACATAAGTACTTAAGAGGCAAGAATATAACCCATCAAACCTCATATCCGTCCGAATGGTTTGGTGTTTTTCTTGATTCAACCTTTGTGGTATTGCATTTTAATGATGAAAGGAGACTTTACGGATGGCCGATTGAATGGCCGTCCGAACCGAGTAAAGGATATTTTGTAATTGCCGATCCTTCATGGCTGCTTGATAATGGGGAAGAACAACGTATTACAGGGGTAAAAAATATGCTGATTAATGTCAATGATGTTAAGTGGATTGAATTCTTAGAGAAAACTTGGGAGAGCAATGATGAAAAAAGAGTCTAACCCGCCGCCGCCGTTGCCACCTGCAAATGATAAAATGGCCTACGATGGTGTTAATTCATTTCAGCAGCCCGTGTTTGCGCGGCCAACACCGCCACCGCCTCCGCCGAAAAAAGAAGGTTAACTGTCGCGCTTACGCTGGGTGGATAACAATCCTGTTCAGCGTTGACCTTGAACCTTTCGCCTTGAACCTTTTGCCCGATTTACTATGTTTTTAATTCCTGATTCCGTAGTCCGTTTTTTTCACCGCATGGCGTCCCCGCCGCATTTTTACGTGTTCACCCAGCGCTTGATGCCGTGGCTGGTGGTTATTTTTCTGTTGCTGACAGCCGCAGGCCTATATGGAGGTCTGTATCTTGCACCAGCCG
>JANYKK010000151.1 GCA_025361585.1 Methylobacter sp.
CCAGAATATCGTTGACGCGGCAAGATTGGCAATCAGGGCGAAAAACACCAAACCGGGCAGTTTCATGCTGCTGCGGGTAAACAAAAACAAGCCCATCAAAACAACGCTGAAAACCGCCGCGCCCGCTGCCCAATGCTCCCAATTAGGCATCGCAATAACGTCGCTGTCCATCGGATATTTGGGTTGCCGATCCGCATTGAAAATACCCCAATAAGCGCCCGCCGAGCCTTCCAAAGACATTTTCCAAGGTTGGTCAAACGCCTCGACAATGTAATAAGTGACTTTTTCAGCATCGGCCCGATTCAAAAATTCGCGCAGAAACTTTGCCTGATTGGATACCGATGCAGTCGCGTGCTTGAAGGGTTGCCCGTCTGAAGGCCAGCCGACCTCGGTAATGACGATAGGCTTATTCGGATACGCTTGTTGCACGGCATGATAACGGTCAAAAACATAATCGACCGCGTCTTCCGCAGCAATACCTTCCCAATAAGGCAGGATATGCACGGCTATAAAATCTACTTCCGCAACCAGTTCAGGATGTTTAATCCATATATCCCACGTTTCGGAGGTACTCACCGGCCGCCAAGTGTTTCGTTTTACTTCGCGGATATATTCAATCAGCTGTTCTGGAGTAACATTGCCACGAAGTAAAGTTTCATTGCCCACCATAACACGAACAATGTTGGTGTTATTCTGGCGACTGACATTAATTAAAGTTTCGATTTCTTGGCGATTCTTCTCAAGATTATCGTCAATCCAGGCACCCACTGTCGTATTCAGGTTATGCTTGGCAGCCAATTCAGGAACTTTGTCCAGCCCTTTAAGCACACTGTAAGTACGAACCGCGTGAACTTTATTCTCGAGCAAGCTCAAGTCATGATCAATATCTGCTTCGCTGGGATAAGTATTGCTTTCAGGAGTATCCTGTTTCCTCATGGGGTCGAAGGTGACACCCATCGTGGTCTTGGTCCAAGGTTGCAATTGCAAGGGGTTGTTAACATAGCTCCATATGCTGAAGTTAATAAAGACGATTAGAGCGAGTGCAATGACAGTAACTATCTTGGTTTTCATTTAGATGCTCGATTGTTTTGCTGGACGGTGAAAAATATTTGTTTGATTAAGGATTTTAAAACGTATACGGCTTACACTTAATCTTAGATCGCAAGAAGATCGATGTTTTCTTTAAAGGATTAAGCCACAGAATGCCTATTTGGCGGCTATTTTACACGGGTTCTAAAGCCGACAAGAATTTATTTAACAGCCGAACCCGCTATAAATCCCGCCTTGTATCGGCCGTTCAATTCTGCTGTTTGCTAAAGGAAGTCTCTTGCCTACATCTGACCTCCCTGGATGGAGCGAATGCAGAATGATGCTCCTGGCAATCACTGCCCTGTAGGCAAAGCTTCCGCCGCTGTGAGGCACGGAGAGTGATGCGAATAGCGAGCGCCAGCCGAATAGTCCCTGGTAACCCGAGGGCCGGGCGGTTTTTCGATCAGGAAAACTGCAAGGCGTCCCGACCGGGTGTCCAGTCATCTGAGAACCGGAAGCGCAGCCTTCCTGTGACGGGGACGGCCAGGGCCGCCGCAGGCATTCACGCGACGGTGGAGAGCGAAAATAGTCCATGGACGGGGTATTTTCTTTCACTCGGAAGCCGTCGCTCGCTTATCCTGCTCACGCCCGAACCACACGGATGTGGTAAGTGCAGATATAGCAAAAGCCTTATCTGCCACCTACATCCCTGTAGGCAAGGACAGGAATCACTGTTTTTTTATATAAAGATCAGTAATCGAGCCGGTGATCATTTCGGCGGCGAACGCGAAGGTCTCTGATAACGAAGGATGTGGGTGGATAGTCAAACCGACATCTTCAGCGTCAGCGCCCATTTCCAGCGCCAGTACCGCTTCTGCAATCAGTTCACCGGCATTGGGCCCAACCATGCCTGCGCCGAGTACCCGACCGGTTTCCTTTTCGCAAAGTATTTTGGTCAAGCCTTCCTTGCGCCCGAGACTTAACGAGCGTCCGCTGGCCGCCCATGGAAATACTGCCCTATCGTATTCCTTGCCCTGCTGTTTGGCCTGATTTTCAGTCAGGCCCATCCAGGCTATTTCAGGATCGGTGTAGGCGACTGCGGGTATCGTCAAGGCATCGAATCCGGCTTTATGACCGGCGGCTACTTCGGCTGCAACT
>JANYKK010000200.1 GCA_025361585.1 Methylobacter sp.
ATATGCGCCTGGCGTTATCAAGCAAGTGGGTCAACTTTACATCATACGTATCATCTGTAGCTTCAAGAACACCTGAAATCTTTTCTATGATAAGTTGCTGATGCATAATTATACCGCGTCAACCAATTCGCGAATTTCACGTGCCGCATCAGCAGGTGAAGCCGCGCCATAGATTGCAGCACCAACTACGATGATGTTTGCACCTGCGCGAACTACATCTTGTACAGTAGACGGTTTAATACCACCGGCAACAGAAATTCTGACGTTTAAGCCTAATCTTGCAATGTCATTCAAGTCGGCAAAAGGAGTATGACCCGCTGCTTGTGCATCAAGACCAGTATGAATACCCATGATATGAGCACCCATGTCGGCAGTTGCACGTGCACAGGCAACTTTATCGTCAACATTGATCAAATCGATTTGAGCTTCTGCACCATAGGCATTGGCTGCTTTGATAACACCTGCGCAAGTTGCAAGGCCAGATACGCCTAAAACTGTACAAATATCAGCACCTGCCGCATAAAAAGGTGTTGCTTCGTACTCGCCTGCGTCCATAGTTTTAAGATCAACCAGAAGTAATTTATCTGGAAATCTTGCTTTTAATTCTTTAACCAAGTTAATTCCATTATGTTTGATGCATGGAGTTCCGATTTCAAAAATATCAACATGAGGAGCTACTAAGGTAGCAAGCCCTACTGTTTGGTCGAAATCCAATGAATCTAATGCCATTTGTATTAATGGTTTTGCCATGATGCGTGCTCCGATGAGTTAATAGTAATAGTTATAATTTTAGTTACTTACTGCTTATGCGGATGCAACTTTAAAGTAGAAAGGGGACACATGTCAATGCCCAATGCTCAATGTTCTACGTTAGCCCCTGGATAACCGCCGCATGAATCAACTATACTGGTAGAATATTATGGATTTTAATTTATACGCCCGAGACCTTCCAAGCCTCCCGCATTACGCCAATTACACAGCCCCTTTCCATGTAACTGCTAAACACTATCTATTGTATTTTTACGCACTACTCACTCTGCGCTAGCGTATTTTTTGATTTTTACAATGTTGTATTTTGACGATTTCATGATTTAAAGCTATTCGCACACTTTTAATCTACACAATGATGTGAATCTGGACAAAATTTAGTTTTTTATGTCAAGCTTCAAAAATTAACCCTAGCAATGCACACTTTGCATTCAACACAAATCACAATAACAAACCCTATCTCAGAGAGAAACTAGCTAATGGAACCCTTTACCAATATACGCGCACTCATTATTGATATGGATGGCGTCTTATGGCACGACGAACAACCCATGCCTGGATTGACTGACTTTTTTCATACCCTACACGAGCTACAAATCCCCTTCATTCTGGCGACCAACAACGCCAGACTGACTCAGGAACAATATGTCATCAAGTTGGAAAAAATGGGCGTAGCGGTAAGTCGTGATGAAATACTAACTTCCAGCATGGCAACTGCATTGTACCTAGCTGAGCATACTAATCCGGCAGAGACCCGCGTCTATGTGATCGGCGAAGACGGAGCAACACAGCCGCTTCTTGAGCGCGGTTTTACCTTGACTGAACTCTACGAATTGAATAATGACAAAGATACCCCCAACATGGGCGCCGACATTGTTGTCTGCGGCATGGATAGAAACGTGTCATGGGATAAGCTGGCGACTGCAACGCTAAACATCCGGGCTGGAGCCAAATTCATCGGCACCAATGCCGACACCTCGCTACCGACTGAACGCGGGCTTACTCACGGTAACGGCGCGATTTTAGCCGCAATAACGGCTGCTACCGGCGTAGTACCGACCATCATCGGAAAACCCGAACCTATCATCTACCAACAGGCTCTTGCGTTGCTAGGCGTTGATCCAGCGCACACAGTCGCTATTGGAGATCGATTGGAAACCGACATTCTGGGCGCCGTCCGTACCGGCATCCGCAGCCTGATGGTTTTGTCTGGCGTGTCCACCGAAGACGATTTCAAGGCCACGGATTACCGACCCACCTGGGTTATGCCGGACATCCGCGCCGTGACCCAAGCATTGAAAAATTAACCGCTACGTATTGAAGCTAATAGATTCAGGCTCAGTGCTCGCGCTATCATCAAAAAACCTGAACCCATCGGAGCTGCCGCAATGAAAAAACTCATCAATAACATTGACACCCTGCTAGACGAAAGCCTGTCAGGCTTTGCCAAAGCCCATGCCGACATCGTTCAATTCAACGCCCAGCCGCACTTCATCAAGCGCATCAAGCCTACCGCGCCCGGCAAAGTTGCGCTAATTTCCGGCGGTGGTTCAGGGCACGAACCATTGCATTCAGGTTTTGTCGGTACAGGCATGCTGGATGCGGCCTGTCCGGGCCAAGTATTCACCTCCCCTACCCCCGACCAGATACTGGCTGCGGCGCAAGCCGTGGAAAATGGCGGCGGAGTCCTATTCATCGTCAAGAACTACGCGGGCGATGTGATGAATTTTGAAATTGCCGCCGAAATGCTCGACTGCCCGAATGAAACCATCCTAGTCAGCGATGATGTATCCTTTCCCAAAACCCACAGCACCGGGCGACGCGGCGTTGCAGGCACCTTAATTGTAGAAAAAATCGTCGGCGCGGCCGCTGAAGCGGGGGCTGATTTAAAGGCCTGCAAGGCACTGGGTGATCGAATCAATCTAGTCACGGCATCCATGGGCGTGGCCTTGAGCAGTTGCACCGTACCCGCCCTGGGCAAACCCACGTTCGACATTGGCGACAACGAAATCGAAATGGGCGTAGGCATTCATGGCGAGCGCGGACGCGAGCGCGTAGCCATGCGCTCCGCCAGCGAAATTGTCGACTATCTGGCGAGCATCATTGATGATGACCTGAAACCGCAAAAAGGCCAATCGGCGTTACTGCATATCAACGGTTTCGGTGCGACGCCTTTAATGGAGCTGCATCTGGTTTACGAGCTGGCCTCCCAATACTGGGAAAAACGCGGCATCAACATCTGCCGCGCCTTGGTCGGCAATTACACCACCTCGCTCGATATGGCTGGCTGTTCGATCACCCTAAGCCTGCTTGACGAAGAAATGCTCCGCCTATGGGATGCGCCCGTCCATACTGCTGCCTTACGCTGGGGCTGTTAACTGCTTTGCCAGCACGTCGACCAGCGCACAAATCATTAACTGACTGGTTTTAGCCCCCGCATCGATATGACCCCGGCTGCGCTCCTCAAGGAAAGATGCGCGCCCCTTGGTCGCCAGCATGTCCCGGGTAGACTCCATGCCCGCGATTGCTGTCCGCGCGACATTTTCCAATGCCAAAGGCAAGGCAATCGACTCCGCTACCGCCTGCCGCAAACCTGCCGCGACCGGAATCAGCACATCCAGCATCGTTTTCTCGCCTGCGTCGGCCTTGCCCCGCTGTTTTACCGCCTCCACGCCGCTGCCGAATATCCCGGCAAAAGCCTGCAAATCCAAAGCCCGTTCGACTCCGCTCACGACAGGCCGTTCGCGAGCTGCCTTGCTCATCGCCACAAACAGCGTACCGTATAAGGAACCTGACGCGCCGCCCACCGCCGTCATCATGGTCATGCCGATTTTCTGCCAGGCCGTCGCCCAATCAAGCTGAGCCAATTCGTCGCTTTGAGCCATCAGCGCTTTGATTCCGCGCTGTAGATTGGTCACATGGTCGCCGTCGCCGATAGCCTGATCCAGGGCGGTTACTTCCTCGGCATTTGTCTCGATTACGTTATCTATCGCCTGAATCAGGCTGGGTAATAATGCGGGTACAAATTGCATGGCATCCTCCAATTCAAATAGTAATTAGGGTGAACTGTGTCTCGCCCTTCCGGCGAATCATAACTCAAGCAGAGCACCATTAGTTAAGCTAAAAAATAACTTTAATTTTTTATTTGTTTTTTATTTGTTCTTTATTTGTTCTTCTGCTATATTTTTAAAAAACAAACAGAGAACGCATTATGATTAAATCACTTACCAGAAAGCAGCAGGAAATTTTCGATTTCTTATTGCAAAATCAGGACAACTTTCCTCATCCGCCCACGCTGGAAGAGCTTTGCTCCGGCATGGGCTTAAAGTCCCGCGGCTCTTTGCATAGTCACATCAAGGCCCTGATTAGCGAAAACCTGATCGAAGCCCCGGAGCGTAAACAGCGCGGTATCCGCCTGACTGAATACGCCAAACAAATGATCGACCAATCCGACGATCAAAGCGTGCTGCCTTTTGTCGGCTTTATTGCCGCAGGAAGACCTATCGAAGCGGTCGAAAACATCACTTATATGTCTATCCCTGAACAGCTGAAGACAGAAAAACCCTGCTACGTCCTTAAAGTCAAAGGCGATTCGATGCTTGAGCAAGGCATCTACGACGGCGACTGGGTGATTATCGAACAACGTTGCCATGCCCGTAATGGCGAAATCGTCGTGGCCCTGGTCAATAAAGCCGAAGCCACACTGAAATTTATTGAGCAATACCCGCACGAAACATTACTCATCCCTGCTAATTCAACCATGGAGGCCTTGCGCTACAACCCGGAGCAAGTCGAAATCCAAGGCGTATTAGTTGGCCAAATGCGTAGTTACACTAAAAACCACTAGGAGAAATATCATGTTGCAACAACCAATCCATATGCGCGACCAAGTGACCAATCGAGTAGACATCATAATGAACAACGGCAAGTCGCCGTTCGCCGAATGGCTGGAGGAATTTACAACTTCCCTGTTATTTGTGTCCATCGTTATTTTCCTTATTCGCATTTAAGGCTGTAATTCGCTTGTCGGCCAATATAACTTGAAAAAAACATCGGCAACGGATAGGGTACGCACGAAATATCGCTGCATTAAATTTCTTTATTAACAATATGCTCCAGTCAACGGCAAAAAGCCCGTCATTCCGGCATGGATGCCGAAATCCAGTCACAGGGATGTGAAGCATTGAGTTAAAATTAAGCCATAAAGATTCGGCAAGTTACCACCCTTGGCTCTGGATACTGGCATCCCCTGCCAGTATGACGGTGCTCGGTTCCTTGCCAATAAAATGTTTATCGTTCTCAGCCCACGACATACCTGCCTTTGGATGATTAGTTCTTACGTGAACCCCTTTGTTTCTTTCCAACACCACCCAGACTCTACCCGCAAGGTTAACCTAAATGCCCATTTCACCTGCCGCTCTTGAAAAGATTATCCGCGAAGCCGGATCAATCGCCATGACCCATTTTAAAGACCTGAAGAATTTAGAAGTAACCAAAAAAAGCCCTCGCGATTTGGTAACCGACGCCGACGTGGCGGTTGAAACCTTCTTACAAAAATCCCTTGCTGAGCATTACCCGCAATTCGGTTTTTGGGGGGAAGAAAGCGGACAAAGCGCAAACCAAACCAGCCGCTGGATCGTCGATCCGATTGACGGAAC
>JANYKK010000238.1 GCA_025361585.1 Methylobacter sp.
CGCTACCAACACCTCTTCGTGCTCCTGAATTATTTCCAGCAACCGGTAAGTAATCGGGGTGATTTCGATGAAATTAACCTCGTCATCCGGATTACGGTAAACAACCAGAAACGTGGCTAGTTCCGGCGGGGCTTCAGGTAAAAAATTGGGCGATATTTTCTGGACAGGATATTGATAGGCTAGCGGCCAAGCTAGAGGCGACAAGCGGATGCGCAGATAAGGCAAATCATCCAGATTCTGACAATTGGCGGGCACAATTTCCTTGGCGATGGATAAAGCCATTTCCACCCATTCGTAATGCACCAGTTCCAGCATAAATGGAAAATCGCCCGAACTGTCCCGCTCGTTTTGCAGATAATCCAAAAACTCTTCCGGGATTTGGGAAAAATGCGGCGTTCGGCTGGCATGCTTGACAAAAAAATCCTGCCCCAGTTCGAACCATTGTCGGTCATCCAATATGGCCCGCAACACCGGAAAATTGGCTGACAGGAAACTGTCGATATTGTTAAAAAACAGCTCCCGATACATCGCCATGCGCTGCGGATTTACATCGGCAGGCGGCGGGTTGTTTTCGGGATCCCGAATATAGGCTGCAAACTCATGCTGCTTGGTTTTAAAGTCGACGCTCATACCAACCTCAAGCAGATTGCTGGGCATGCTGGGTTCCCCAGGCATTTTGTATCGCACTGATGGTGCCCACTTCCTTGATTAATTCTTCGAGCGGAGGGAGATTAAAGTCCCGTTCCAACAGCGTCGGAAACAAGCCGTAAAGCTCGTACGCCTTGCCCAACAGTTTCCAGACAGGATCGATCACGTCTGCGCCGTGGGTATCGACCAGAAAGTCTTCAGCCTCCACATAGTGTCCTGCGATATGCGCGTAAGCGATGCGGTGCGCAGGCATGGCCTTTAAAAACGCCTCAGCATCGTAACCGTGGTTAACGCTGTTCACGTAAATATTGTTGATGTCGATCAGCACATCGCAGTCGGCTTCTTCGACAACCGCATTGAAAAAATCGATCTCGGCCATTTCCTGGCCGGGTGCGGCATAATAGGACACGTTTTCGATGGCTATCTTTTGCTCCAGAATATCCTGGACGCGCCTGATCCGCCCGGCAACGTGAGTCACCGCTTCCGAGGTAAACGGGATCGGCATCAGGTCGTATAAATGCCCATCCTTGCTGCAATAACTTAAATGTTCGCTGTAAAATTTGATTTGATGCTCGGCCATGAACTGTTTGACTTCGCGAACGAAATCTTCATCCAGAGGATCGGTACTGCCTATCGACAACGATAATCCATGGCAGATGAAATCAAAGCGCTCGGTCATTGCGCGGAATTGTTTGCCGTATTTTCCGCCGATGGTGATCCAGTTCTCCGGCGCGACTTCATAAAAACCGACCTCTTCGGGAGGGGATTCAACAATCTGACTTAACAAAGACCGCCTAAGACCTAAACCGGCGCCGTGAACAAGATTTTGGGTTGTGTCCATAAGAACACCTTATCTGATTTGATGGGAAGGAGAGGGCATGATGACCATGCCCTCCCTATACTAATAGCGGGTCTTAAGCTTATTTGCCGGCTGCGTCTTTATTCATAGCGCCGCACGAGCCTTCTTTGCCTTTCATCATCGCGCCGCAAGCCGCTTCCATACCGGGTTTCATTTTGCCGCCTTGCATCATAGCACCGCATTTGCTTTCGCCACATTTTCCTTCAGTCGCTTTAGCTGCATTAGGTTTCATGTTACCCGCACATGCGCCTTCCGCCGCCTTAGGCTTTTCCATACCGCCCATTTCCGCGCCGCATTTCATTTCAGCCGCTTTATCGGCAGCTGCAACTTGCATATAACCAGCAGACATTTCAGTCATACCGAAAGGATTGGCTTCGGCATTAACCGCAGTTGCAGCAAAAGTAGACAGAAAAGCAGCGCCCATTGCCGCCGCTAAAGGTGTTTTATTAATTTTTTTCATTTTTGCCTCCAGAGTGTTGATATAAATCATCGGGTTCAATCCGTTCCCGGCGGTTACTCCGGGAAATGAATCGACACGTAAAACGTATCGAATGCTACTCATCATATCAAAATCAACTGAATAAAGAATGAATATCTATAATAGAGAGTGGACAGTAGGAAGCAGAAAAGCCGCTGTAGATCACGCTACCCACTTCCTACTCCCAACCTATCACTCGGTTTTGTCCTTGTACTCGCACAAATCTTCAATAACACAACTCTGACAGCGCGGTTTCCTGGCAATACAGGTGTAACGACCATGCAGAATCAGTAAATGATGGGCATCTTTCTTATGTTGTTTAGGCACCCATTTATCCAGCTTGCGCTCAACCTCCAGCACATTTTTGCCGGGAGCAATGCCGGTACGGTTGGCAACTCTGAAGATATGCGTATCTACCGCAATCGTATGCAGCCCGAAAGCTGTGTTCAGTATGACATTGGCGGTTTTTCTTCCGACGCCTGCCAGCGCCTCCAGCTCTTTTGAATTACTCATTGCAGTCGTTTTGTACGCGCAGGCGACCGATAAAGGCGTTAACAAAGCGACGGCCAAATTATTTCCGGTTGCCAATACGCCCAGTGACATCCTGGCACTGGGCGATACGGGCTTGAAAGAGTATATCAAGACCATCGGACTGTTTAACAGCAAGGCAGCTCATATCATCACGCTTTGCAGGCAGTTGCTGGATAAAC
>JANYKK010000241.1 GCA_025361585.1 Methylobacter sp.
ACCGCCGCTGCATAAGGCCTTGCCAATGTTGCCAGTTCGCTCATTATGCTTAACCCAATTGTTTAGAGATTTTGCCCAGGATGTCCTGATGCTTGGCTTTATCGATTTCCGCGCTCAGAATCTGTTCCGCCGCCCGCAAAGCTAAAGCAGACACCTCTTTACGCAAACTCTCTTTAGCGTTTTGTTTTTCCTGCTCAATCTGCGCCTTTGCTACCTGAAGCAGACGTTCGCCTTCTTTTTTGGCGGTGTCTTTTGATGCTTCGACAAGTTCATTAGCGCGTTTTTGAGCCAGATTTACAATTTCTGAAGATTGTTCTTTAGCTTCTTTTATAACGCCCTTGGCTTTTTTCTCGGCCAACTGCATTTGTTCGTGACCTTTTTCAGCCGCAGCTAAACCGTCAGCGATTTTCTTTTTACGTTCTTCTAAAGAGTCAAATAAAGGCGGCCAAATGTACTTCATGGTAAACCATACCAGAAGTGCAAAGGTAATCATTTGCCCAATCAGAGTAGCATTGATACTCACGATGCGTTCCTCTTGTTGCTAAGTAGGGGCGACCGGCTGGTCGCCAAATATGTTTGTTAACCCGCTGCCGCAGCTGTTACAGCAGACAGGAATGGGTTAGCAAAAGTAAAGAACAGCGCCAAACCAACGCCGATCATGGTTACCGCGTCTAACAGACCCGCAACAACAAACATTTTTACTTGCAGCATAGGAACCATTTCAGGTTGACGCGCCGCGCCTTCCAAAAATTTTCCGCCTAACAGACCGAAGCCTATCGCTGTACCTAAAGCGCCCATACCCAGAACCAGACCTACTGCGATAGCAGTCATGCCTTGTACGTCGGCAATTAATTTTGCAATTTCCATGAAACCTCCAAACGGTTAGTTATATTATAAAAAAGTTAAAAATTATTTAATGATCTTCGTGCGCCATGCTCAGGTAGACGATGGTCAATACCATGAATATGAATGCCTGTAACGTGATAATCAAAATATGAAAGATCGCCCAGGGGAAACTCAACACTGGCTGAAGATACCACGGCAACAAGGCAATCAAGATGAAGATCAACTCGCCCGCATACAGGTTTCCGAATAAACGAAGCGCCAATGAGATTGGCTTAGCAATTTCTTCAACCAATTTCAGCAGCAGGTTGAACGGCAACAGCCAGGGGCCGAACGGCTGAAACATCAATTCCTTAGCAAAGCCCCAAGGGCCTTTTATCTTGATGCTGTAGAAAATAATCAAACAGAAAACGGAAATGGACATCGCAAAAGTTGCATTCAAATCCGTACTTGGCACGACGCGCAGGTATTCAATACCCATCAGAGAACCGATCAACGGCAATATATCGACTGGGAACAAGTCCATGAAGTTCATCAGGAATACCCAGCAAAAGATGGTCAATGCCAGCGGCGCAATTAATTTATTCTTGCCGTGAAAACTGTCTTTAACCTGAGTATCGACAAACTCAATCAGCATTTCTACAAAATTCTGCACTAACCCGGGAACGCCCGCCGTCGCTTTGTCGGCTGCTACCTTAAAAAACCAGACGAACAAAGAACCCAGAACCACTGAGAAAAACAAAGTATCCAGATTCAATGTCCAGAAACCTTCGCCTACGGACAGCGAAGTTAAATGGTGAATAATATAACCGGTTGCACCTTCGGCATGAGCTTCGGTAGCCATCGTTCCTCTCTAAATAAAATAGTGTGTCAGCGCATCAACAGCGCAAACCAAAAAACCGATAATGCCGCCATGTAGACTGCCAGCAGCGGTAACATTTCTATGTTTGGAAGGTGGAAAATCATAAAGAATAATGCAGCTGTCAATACCAACTTGCCTGATTCTCCCGCGTAGAAAGAATTTACAATCTTTCTTGCTTCCCGCCCTGCGGATTTATGTACCCGCAATGCAAAATACAGATTGGGGATAAATGCCGCCGCCCCGCCTAAAGCCGCCGATAAGGCGTAAGGCCTTCCCCCTGCCAAGGCAAATCCTGCCGTCATGATTATGATCATAAGAATTTGATAACTTATAACTTTACTGACAGTGGAGCGTTTTGTATCTATCACACCCAACTCCATACACAACAGCAAGGGATTATAGCTAGCGCCCCCCATTAAATCAAGGAAGAATGACTCCTGCCCGCACTAATAGCATAGCCTTCTTACAACCCGTCATCCTTGATAGGGATTCATTTTATGTTCTTTCGGAGGCAGGGATAGAGAAGACAGGGATGGTAACAACGGATATTGCCAACTGTTTCTTGATCACATAAAACTATTTTTTATCTATTTCTCACACCCTTGTGCTCTGGATTCCGGCAATCCCTGCCGGAATGACGCGATGTCAGTAAAAAAGCCGCGCCGCACACTCGCCCGCTATTATTTTATCTGCTCAAGAATCCCATCCAACTCTTCCAAGCTGGAATAGGCGATAACCAATTTTCCGGTACCGTTTTCCTTATGCTCAATCGACACTTTTGCACCCAATTTTGCGGTCAAATCTTCCTGCAAGCGTAGGGTGTCTTTGTCTATTTCCTTAGGCTTGGTTATTTTAGGCTCGGCTTGGCTGTCTTTAACCAATCGCTCCGCCGCCCTGACCGTCAGGCCTTCCTTGACGATCTTGTTGGCCGCAGCCACTTGCTTTGGACCGTCCAGCGACAGCAACGCGCGCGCATGGCCCATTTCCAGCTGCCGGGTGATCAATAGTTTTTTCACGTCCGGGTGCAAATCGATCAGCCTCAATAGATTGGTCACCGTAACGCGGGATTTGCCCACCGCATCGGCAACCTGCTGATGAGTCATTTCAAACTCGTCCAGCAGCCGCCTCAGCGCTTCCGCTTCTTCCAACGGATTCAGGTCTTCCCGCTGGATATTCTCAATCAGCGCTATAGCCATAGCGGTACGGTCGTCTATATCTTTAATGACCACCGGTACCAGCTGCATTCCGGCCAATTGCGCCGCACGCCAGCGACGCTCGCCGGCAATGATCTCGTATTTGTCCAGGGAAATTTTGCGCACCACGACCGGCTGGATAATGCCTTGCGCCTTAATCGAATCGGCCAGTTCTTGCAGCTTTTCGGGGTTCATATCTTTTCGCGGCTGATACTTGCCGCGTTGCATGTGCTCGATAGGCAGGGTATGCAACTGATGGCCTTCACCGGTTTCCGCTTGATCGGCCTTATCGGAAATATTGCCCAATAAAGCATCCAGCCCTCGATTTAATCCGCGTTTTTTTACAGCCATAAGGTTCAACTTTTCTCTTAATTATAATATCCAGCGATGCTTGCTACTTATCCGGCGATTCAAACTCTTCAAGCAACTTCCTTAAACTTTCTGCTTCTTCCAGCAAAGCATAATGCTCTTTTTGAGTGCTTTTGAAAAACGCCACCACCATTGCCGTTTGCTTATCGACTTCCGGGGCAACCGTAGGCTGTGTTTCGCTCTGACGCGCACTTTTAACTGACTGATGTTTCTGCTCGTTAGCGGAGTCATCTGCCAACAAAGCTTCAAGCCCCCGACCTAAGCCACGCTTTTTTAAATTCATGAGCTATTTTGTTTTTCTTTTCTGATCATTTCGCCCGCCAAGGCAATATAGGCCACAGATCCCCGCGATGCTCTGTCGTAGCTCAGCACCGGTAAACCATGGCTCGGAGCTTCGGCCAAACGAACATTTCTTGGCACGCAAGTCCTGAACACCTTATCGCCGAAATAGCGGATCAATTGCTCAGAAACATCCTTGGTCAGGCGGTTCCTGTCGTCATACATGGTGCGTAGGATGCCTTCCAGATACAAGCCGGGATTGACGGTGTCCTGAATATTTTTCAGTGTGCTCATCAGCGCCGACAGGCCTTCCAGCGCATAATACTCGCACTGCATCGGCACCAGTACGCTGTTGGCGGCAACCATCGCATTCAAGGTCAGCATGTTTAGCGAGGGCGGGCAATCGATCAGGATATAATCGTAGTCGGGTTTTATCGGGATCAACGCATCAGCCAAGCGTCGTTCCCGGTGATCGGCCTGCATCAACTGCACTTCAGCTGCGGTCAAATCGCCATTACCGGGAATAACCGAAAAACCGATGTCCGGCAGTTTAACGACCGTTTCGGAAGCCGGCACATCTTCCATCAACAAATCGTAACTGGAATATTTCACATCCTGCTTATCGACGCCGCAGCCCATTGCCGCATTGCCTTGCGGATCGAGATCCACCAGCAACACGCGCCGGTTAGCGGCAGCCAGCGAGGCCGCCAAATTGACGCTGGTGGTCGTTTTTCCTACACCGCCTTTTTGATTGGTTACGGCAATTACTTTTCCCACTAACTTACTCCGGCCTGTTCAGGCGACTGTATTCGTACCAGACATCGTTCAACATCAGCTCCCGGAACGCTAACCGATATAACAGATTTTTTTGCTGCTATTTCTGTCAATTCCGCATCCAGATTCTGCCCTTTCATCGCCAGCAACACGCCACCCTGGGCCAACAAGTGCGCGGTCAGTTTCACTATATCGGGCAAGCTGGCAAACGCCCTAGTAAGAATCGCATCATACCCCGGTTCTGGATGATAATTTTCCACGCGACTGTGGATAACATCCACGTTTTTAAGCTTCAATTCCAACACGGCCTGCTGCACAAAGCGGGTTTTCTTGGCGTTACTATCCAGCAATGTAAACTCGGTTTCAGGCAGACAGATCGCCAACGGAATGCCCGGCAAACCCGCGCCGGTGCCTATATCGATGACCCGCTGGCCTTCAATATGAGGAACAATCGCCAAGCTGTCCAGTATATGCAGCCTTGCCATTTCCTCACGGTTCCGTATCGCGGTCAGATTATAAGCTTTATTCCATTTCTCAATCAGTTTTATAAAGGCTAGCAACTGCTCGACTTGATGATCGGTGACGTTTAAATTTAACGCTGTTATCCCGTTAACCAGAATGTTTCGGCAAGCTTCCATCAGGCGCTTTTTTTCTTTAGGTAAACCAACAACAGGGAAATGGCGGCTGGCGTAATGCCGGGGATGCGCGATGCCTGACCCAGAGTTTCAGGCCGCTGTTTTTTAAGTTTTTCGCTGACTTCATTGGACAAACCGGGTACGCCGTTGTAATCGATGACCTCCGGCAAGCGCAGGTGGTCGTAACGCAAAGCCTTGTCGATCTCGGTTTGCTGCCGATCGATATAGCCTGCATATTTCGCCTGGATCTCGACTTGCTCGGCCACTTGAGGATCCATATCCCCGGCATCGTCCATAAACGACAACAACTGCTGAACGTCAACTTCCGGGCGGCGCAGCAAATCCATCAGATTGGCTTCGCGCATTAGCGGCTTGCCCCAATATTGCTCGACCTGGCTCGCCTGTTCCGTTTCCGTCCTGACCCATTTCTTTTTCAGGTCGTCCTGCAATTGGGAGATCGCAGCTCGCTTGGTCTCGAAAGCCTGCCAGCGCTCGTCGTCAACCAAGCCCAGGTCGCGGCCTTTTTCGGTCAGGCGCAAATCGGCGTTATCTTCCCTTAGCAGCAAGCGGTATTCGGCACGGCTGGTGAACATCCGGTACGGCTCTTGGGTGCCCCGAGTAATCAGGTCGTCGATCATCACGCCGATATAGGCCTCGTCGCGTCCAGGACACCAGCTGTCCAGCCCCTGCACCAATCGCGCCGCATTAAGTCCGGCGACCAAGCCTTGCGCCGCCGCTTCTTCATAACCGGTGGTGCCGTTGACTTGCCCGGCAAAAAACAGCGCATCCATGTGCTTGGTTTCCAGCGATGACTTCAAATCCCTGGGATCGAAAAAATCGTATTCAATCGCATAACCGGGGCGCAAGATTTCGGCATTTTCAAAACCCAGCATCGAGCGCACAAGCTCATACTGCACATCGAAAGGCAGGCTGGTCGATATGCCGTTGGGATAAATCTCATGGGTGTTCAAACCTTCCGGTTCGACAAAAATCTGGTGCGAATCCCGGTCGGCAAAGCGCACGACCTTGTCTTCAATCGACGGGCAATAACGCGGCCCGACGCCCTCGATAATCCCCGAATACAACGGCGAACGATCCAGGCCGGAACGGATAATGTCGTGGGTTTTACTGTTGGTGCGGGTGATATGACACGGAATCTGCCGGGGATGATGCTCGCGCTTGCCGATGAACGAAAACACCGGCACCGGGTCGTCGCCGTGCTGCTCTTCCAGCTTGCTAAAATCGATGGTGCGACCGTCGATACGCGGCGGCGTGCCGGTTTTTAGGCGGTCGATCCGAAACGGCATTTCTCTTAATCGGTCAGCCAACGCAATCGAGGCCGGATCGCCCGCACGGCCGCCGCTGTAGTTTTCCAAACCGATATGGATTTTGCCACCCAAGAAAGTGCCGGTGGTCAGCACTACGGCTCTTGCGGTAAAGTCCAAGCCCATTTGGGTTTTAACCCCGGCAACCCTGCCGCCTTCGACGATCAAATCGGACGCGGTTTGTTGGAATAACGCCAGATTAGGCTGGTTTTCCAACGCCGTTCTGACCGCCTGCTTGTAAAGCTGGCGATCCGCCTGGGCGCGGGTCGCCCTAACTGCCGGGCCTTTGCTGGCGTTCAGGGTGCGAAACTGGATGCCGCCATGATCGATAGCTCGAGCCATCACCCCGCCCAACGCATCGACTTCCTTAACCAGATGTCCCTTGCCTATCCCGCCAATCGCAGGATTGCAGCTCATCTGCCCCAAGGTGTCGATATTTTGCGTCAGCAACAGCGTGTTCGCGCCGCACCGGGCCGAAGCCAACGCCGCTTCCGTGCCCGCATGACCGCCGCCAACCACAATGACATCAAAGTCTTTTCTAAATTTCACTAGCTCTACGTACTCTTAAAAAATGGTATATTACCGCTGTATGGATTCACACAAACTTGACATATTATAAGAGGTAAACGATGAAAAAACGTAAAAATCAACACGGAACCGATGGCGTTCCCAACCCAAACCCGGTCGCGAAGTACGCGCGCCTATTTAACAAAGCACAAACTTTTTGCGATAAAAGCAAATACAGCCGCAAAGCGAAACACCCAAGGCAGGAGGCTAATCCAATGGTTCCTCGCGGAATTATTGGACTAGCCCCTTGTTTTGTTGATTATCCTTTTTAATTACCGCTAAAATAAAACATGCGCTGTCATGTTGTTAGTTTAGTAGTAGGGAGTTCGTAGCACCCTTTTTCGATAACTCGAACAATGCATTTAATCATGACAAACGCCAGTCTTTGCGTGCTCTTTCAGCCATTCTTTAAGCGCCTCATTCATGCGCGTTTGCCAGCCACGGCCTGTACCGCGGAAAGCTTCCAGAATGTCTTTATCGAAGCGAATAGCGACTTGCTCTTTATTGCCGCTACCGGCAGGCCGTCCTGCGCGGCGCTGGGTAATGGCTTCGCGCATGAGCTGGGACGCATCCGGCGAATCTTCATCGTCTTCCGGTTCAATGCCGGTCAGCTGTTGTTGTCGCAATATTGCCAAGTCGGTTTTGGATTCGCCGCGTTCTCGGGCTGCGCGCATCTCGTCAATCGTCATCGTAGTCATTTTCAAGCCAGTCATGGTACACCTCTCTTTCACTGCGTTTAGCAGGGCGGAAACTAATGATGCGGGGAATTGTTCCAGGCAGATAAACCACGG
Source organism: Methylobacter sp. (assembly GCA_025361585.1). Lineage (GTDB taxonomy): Bacteria > Pseudomonadota > Gammaproteobacteria > Methylococcales > Methylomonadaceae > Methylobacter_A. The sequence continues at coordinate 7,639 of JANYKK010000241.1, forward strand.
TCAATACCATCAGAAGATCGAACACATAAGCAAAGGACTGTTGGCGATACTCACCGTTGCGCTCGCTGTCAACATCCATGCGGAAAGGACTTTCAAGTACCCAACCTGCATCGATGAAATCAAGCTTGTGCTTATCCAGATTAGCTTCCCGCTTTATTTCCAGCCATGTGTATTTCGTAGTCACGGCAATAAGTGTAGATACGTTAATTATCTAGGTCAAGCCAAATAAACTGAGAACCCAAAGTAAGTGCTTTAGTGCATAGAATGGGCTAAGGAACGAAGCTCATAAATCGCGACGATGGGCTTCCTCGCGTCAGCTCAGCCCATCCCATGTCTGCTTCTTAAGTCTAACACCCGCTACTTACCTACCGCAGCCTCAATAAACGGCCTGAACGCAGACCTTATATCGCGCACTTTCTGGCTGGCGCAAAGCTCGGTGCCTAACGACGATTCCCGGCAGTGGATGTCGAGAAAGAGCTGATGTTTTTTGTTCTCATCTTCCAGTTTTGAGACAGACAAAGTCAGATCGTTGTCGGTTGCGGGCGCACGGCCCATAATCAGTTTGTCGGTATCGGTATCGATCGGGGTTGTGGCATTGGCTTTGATAAAGTCATGTGCGCTAGTCCAGGCTTTTGCGCAAAGCTCATTAGTTTCGCAGGTATACAGGCCGATTTCATCGGCGACTTTGGTTTGTGCGGTTTTGTCAGACGCTTTCGACGGGTCGGCATTGTCTTGGGTTAAGAACTTAAAGCGTTCGATGTTGGCTTCAAATTCGGCCTTGGCCCGATTCTTTTTTTCGATCTGCTTGTTTATTTCAGCATAAGCGACTTGTATCTGCGCTTCGGTTTGCTGTATTTCATCAAGCACAGTTTTTGGAACTTTCTTTCCGTTACGTTCGAGCTCTGCGGCTTTCTTTTGTTGCGATTCCAGTTGGCTTTCTACGCGCTTTAGATTACCTTGAGCCACGTTCCGCTGTGCATCCAGAGATTGCATGGTTGCATAAAGGCTTGCTTCCATGTCTTTTACATTGCGGAAGGTGCTGAGCAGCACCTTGTCGTTAGCCGCTTGCTGGGCGATGATTTTTTCCTGGGCTTTTTTCAGGTCGTTTAAACGATTATCGATAGCTTGCTGTTCTTTGGTTTTTGCCTCTTCGGTAACGGCAATAGACTGACCCTTTTTGTTTAATGATTCCCGACGGTATTGAGACTCTTCCGGCGGCACCTGATCGGAGAATTTGGTTTCGCCATGCTCATCTACCCACTTGTACATTTTTTTTGCTAACGCGGGCTGACTGCTGCACAGGAAAAGGAAACAGGCTAAAAAAATACTGACTGAAAAGGGGCGTATTTGCATGGCTGATGTGTAATTTTTAAGGAAAAATAAATTATATTGCAAAGATGGCGGATTTGAAATTTTATTGCTTTATTAATCAATGCTATCACAAGGAAAAATCAAATTGCAGGGCGTCAGGCAGAGCAGGCAGTTTTTTTGGCGAATTTATGGCGATACGTTTTTCCCGCCCGGACTCACCCGTCACCAGCGTACAGGCCGACTTGCCGACCCCAAACTGGTCGGCGATAAATGCAATCAAATGTTGGTTGGCTTTGCCGTCGATAGGCGCGGCCTTGACTCTGAGCTTTAACCGTTCGCCATGCAGTCCAGCCCATTCATCCTTGCTGGCTTTGGGTTGGACATGGAGGTTCAGCGTCAAAACCCCCTGCTCCCAATGGTACCAGTTCAACCGATCAAACTGGCGAGTTGATGCAACGGCGGCAGTATGACCATTTTGGCCAGTTGCAGCAGCATTAGCGCGGCTAAAGGCGATAAGTCTATGCCGCCCAGATCGGGAATGAATTTGCGGCAGAGCTTAAGCACCGGCTCCGTCAGGCTGTGTAGGATAGACGATGCCGGGCCAAACGTGCCGGGATTCATCCAGCTGAGTATGGCTCTGGCAAATATCGCATAGACGAAAATATTAATCAGCAGCGAGACCAGCTGGGTCAACGATAAAATGGTCAATGCGCCGATATTAAGAGCGACTCCTTTGAGCAACAGTATAGAAAAATCGGCCAACATTTGCAGGCTGAGCACCAACACCAACGAGGATGTATCAATCTTGCCGATAGACGGCACAAAGCGGCGCAGCAGCTTTAACGGCGGATGCGTGGCCTTGACCAGAAATTGGGAGATGGGATTGTAAAAATCGGCGCCGCACCATTGCAATAAAAAGCGCAGCAGCACGGCCAGGATGTATAGCGAAAACAGCGAGTCGATGATAAAAATAGCCGGATCGGTCATGTAGCTGGAATCCATTATGAATTCTCCATTTGTTTAGACATTTCAATTGAGCGGTCTCGTGCCGCGTGTAATGCTTTTGAAACCAACTCGGCAAAACCGCCTTGCTCAAAAGTTTCGATAGCTTGCTGCGTAGTGCCGCCGGGGGAAGTCACACGTCTGCGCAAATGTTCCGGGGATTCGGCCGATTCCAGCGCGATTTTGGCCGCGCCCAATGCGGTTTGTTGCACCAACAAGCGTGCGGTCTCTTGGGTTAGTCCCAGTTCCAGCGCGGCTTTTTCCATGGCTTCCATCAGCAGGAAATAATAGGCAGGGCCGCTGCCGGACACGGCGGTTACCGCATCCAACTCGGCTTCATCGTCAACCCACAGCGCAATGCCGACCGCACGTAAAATGTTTTCCGCCAGATCACGCTGTTCATCCGTCACCTTGTCGTTGGCATGCAATGCAGTAGCGCCGGTCAACACCAGCGCCGGCGTGTTGGGCATACAGCGCACGATGGCGGTATCGGCACCCAGCCAGCGACTCAAACTGTTTTGGTTGATACCGGCGGCGATAGACACCACCAGCGGTTTTCTTTGCTGAACCAGTGCGGCAATGTCTTGTGCGACTGCGCTCAGCGTTTGCGGCTTGACCGCCAGCACTACAACATCGACCGCATTGATGATGTCGTCATTGTTTGCAGAAGTATTCACATTTAGATCATGCTTCAGAGCCGCCAACGTGTCCGGGTTAATATCCGACACCCAAATCTGTTCCGGGGCATGGCCGCTGGCAATCAATCCGCTGATCAGGCTGGACGCCATATTGCCGCCGCCGATAAAACCTATCTTGTTTGTTTTCATGATTGTTAATGTATTTGTTGAGTTGAAAGTATTTTACCCTATATAAGGTCGGCATGATAAATCACAAGACTTTTGATGGAGCAAGCTGTGCTACATTAGGCGCTTAAAACGATAAACCCGTATAAATTAGAATAGAACGCAGATGACGCTGATAACTATGATCAACGCTGATAATTCAAGAAAAATCTTACATAATCATAACTATCAGCGTCATCTGCGTTCCATTGCGCCTTTATGATTGAAACTATTTACATCGAAGAAGCCCTCCTGCAACACCCGCGTGTTTTGGACATCGTGGCGCGATTTCCGCAAGCCCGAAAAATAACCTGCGGCCGTTACGGCGAAGTATTCAATCCCAAAGCGCAAAACTTTCGCCTGCAAAAACAACAGCCCGCTTTGATATTGGCGGAAAAATATAAAAACTTTGCGCTGCCTGCGCCGCTTGGATATGGCATAGGGGCGACAAGGAATTATTATTTTTCGCACATGCTCAATTGCCTGTACGATTGCCGGTACTGTTTTTTGCAGGGCATGTACCAGTCGGCCAACTACGTGCTGTTTGTCAATTACGAAGATTTCCAGCAAGACATCCGGCAACTGTGCTTAAGCTCGCCTAACGAAAACCTGCATTTTTTTTCCGGCTACGATTGCGATAGCCTGGCTTTAGAGCCGGTCACCGGCTTTGCCGAACAGTTTCTGCCGTTTTTTGCAACGCTGCCCAATGCCTGGCTGGAACTAAGAACCAAAAGCACTCAAGTCAGAAGCCTGTTAAACCGTGAACCTCTGCCCCGTTGCATCGTCGCGTTCAGCCTGTCGCCGCATCAAATAGCCGAAAAAGTCGAGGCCAAAGCGCCGTCGGTAGCGCGCCGTTTGGACGCTCTGTGCAAATTGCAGGAACAGGGTTGGCAGATCGGGCTGCGCTTTGATCCGCTGATTTATCAATCCGGCTATCAGCAGCAGTACAGCGAGTTATTCGAGCAGGTTTTTTCCCGTATCGATTTAAACCGGCTGCATTCGGTCAGTCTTGGCGTGTTCAGGCTGCCGGAGAATTTTTTCAAAAAAGTGCATAAACTTTATCCTGAAGAAAAACTGTTTGCCGGGCCATTAATTAGCCAGCAAGGCATGGCGTCCTACAAGCAGGAACTGGAGCAGGAAATGATGCACTACTGCACCGGACAAATCTTAAACTACATTCCAGAAGACAAGTTTTTTCCATGCAGCTAATTTTGATAAGGAATAGGCATAAGACAATTCCGTAGGGGCGATCCGGCAGGTCGCCCATGTAGGATGCCGTTACTCATCGGGCGTCCTGCCGGACGCCCCTACGGCGAGCGTTGGCTTTGCCTAAGCATTTTATTTCGTCATGTCTTTATAGCGACAATTATTAATGAGAATTTGTTCATGCATACTGTAAAGCGCACCGTTTTGGTGACCGGAGCCAGCTCAGGCATAGGCCGCGCTATCGCCAGAAATTTATTGCAACAGGGTCATCATGTGCTCGGCATATCCCGCGATAGTGGCAAGTTTATCCGGCAGATGGATAACTTTACTCCCGTGCAACTGGATTTGAGCCGGTTAAGCGACATCCCGCAAAAAGTCCGTGAGCTAGAGCGAGCCTTCCCCGGAATCGATGCGGTAATTTTTTGTGCCGGACGGGGCCAGTTCGGCTCGGTGGAAGAGTTTTCCTATGCGCAGATTGAAGACCTGATGACACTGAACTTTACCAGTAATGCCTTTTTGGTTAAGGCGCTGCTGCCCGCTTTAAAACGCAAAGACCATGGCGATTTGATTTTTATCGGCTCGGAAGCAGCGCTAAAAGGCAGCCGTAAAGGCGCGATATACTGCGCCAGTAAGTTTGCGCTACGCGGATTTACCCAAGCTTTGCGCGAAGAGTGCGGCAAAAGCAACGTGCGGGTCTGCCTGATCAATCCCGGCATGGTTAAAACCGCGTTTTTCGAATCATTGTCTTTTGAGCCGGGCGACGAGGCTAGCAATTTTATCGAACCGGAAGATGTCGCCGAGGCGGTGTCCTACGCACTTAATTCACGGACGCCGATAGTAATCGATGAAATCAATCTGAGCCCTTTGAACAAGGTTGTGAAGTTTAAAAAATCACCTGACTAGCAAGGATGCTTCATCATGCCACATTACAAAATGCAGCATTGGTTGCGGCCTTGCTCTTTGGCCTGATAAAGCGCCTGGTCTGCACGTTCAAATGCGGTTTCATCAGTGTCGCCCAGGATAAACTCGGTAATGCCGCAGGAAATGGTAATGGCAACGGAAACGCCGCTGGCGTTGAAGCCGGTTTTTTCAATGGTTTGACGTAGCTGGTTGGCCAGTACCAGAGCCGATTGGCTGTCAGTGTTCGGCAGCAGCATGGTGAATTCTTCGCCGCCAAAACGGGAAATAAAATCGGTTGCGCGGGAATGATCGGATAATTGCTTAGCGATTAATAGCAGCACTTTGTCACCGGCTTTATGACCATAGCTGTCATTGATATTTTTAAAATGATCAATGTCCCAGATAATAAGGCTTAACGGCGAATGGTAACGCTTCCAGCGAGCCAGCTCGGTTTCCAGGCGCTCGTTATAGGCATTGCGATTAGGCAGGCCTGTTAATGTGTCGCGCAATGCCTGGGTATTGGCGATTTTCAGTTTTGATTTGAGCTCGCTGGATTCAGACTCCATGTCTTTTATTTTGTCGACCAAATCATCCAGTTGTTGCTGCGTTTTTTGGCGTTGAATAGCTTCTTTTTGGGTGTGTTCCTGAATCTCTTGGGCAATCGTTGCCAATCGACTGTTAATGAGTCCTTTTAACGGCTCCAGTTTGGTAGCGTTGGTTGAGCTTAACTTTAACTTTTCCATCTGATCTGAAACGGATTGATCAAGTCTGATCCGGTTTTCGGCCGATTCTATTGCGGCCGTGCTGGCCCCCATCACACTGACATCCAGAGCCGCCAGCTGCTCGGTAATGTGGGAGAGAAATTTATCAAAATCTTGCTGTTCAGATTGGTTGTGTTGTTTTATCTTAAGTAGCAGTTTAAACGACTTATCCAGAATGGTTTCAAAAGCCGCCGTGGATTGACTTGGTGCCGAGAGCAATTGTTTTGCAGTTTGCGCCTGTTGATCAAAGATACTGGGAATTTCGATGCCTTCCAGCAACAGCAGCAACTGTTTGCTGACAATACCAATATCGATGTGATTGGCGATGATATTGTTCGATATGTCGCGATCAGGCTCGATAACTTCAAGGATGGCGATAAACAATTGATTGGGAGTCTCGAATTTTACGGTCTCCGCTTTTTTTTTCAGTAATTTGAGCGAGTGTTGTTGTGTTTCAGTCTTATATTGCTGAAGCAGGAAATCAAACAGCAGCCCGATATCCGCTGAGCTATCTTGAGGTGGCTCGTGTTTGATTTGAGCGACGGAAGCGGTAAATTTTTCAAGCTCATCTTTAAGCGCATTACTGTTTATGCCGTTTTTTAATTGATCGCGGATACTCAGCAAATGCGGATCTAAATTCGGATCGAGCCCCGTGGTTGCGATAGTCAGGCGTACTATTGTTTTGCAAAGCAGGTCTTCTTTTTCTCTGTAAGACTCTTCTGAATTCTTGTAAGAAGCTTCGGACTGTTCTTGTTCATCAAGTAGATTTAAATATTTCTCTTTCCATTTATCCGGGTCGGCTGCCTTATTAAAAAAACTCATGATAGACCTTGTCAATGATTAAGCGGTATTGTTTGTACAATGAGCGGCCTTGACAGCCCCGCCGCATCGATTTCAAATAATAAAATATTTATAAAGAGTTAATCTGCCGAGAGCGGACTCGATTATTTTGCCTTGCTTTCCTGCTGGATCAGCTGATTCATAACTTCAATCATTTTTTCATGAGATCCGGCCAAAGGGCCATTCGTTTTATACTTGCCGTTAATAATGATGGCTGGAACGCCGGTTACGCTGTAACGCCCCGCCGTGGCAGCTGCCTGACGCATTTTGGCGTCGACCAGAAATGAGTTGTAGGCATCATGGAATTCGGCCTCTTTAACGCCGTGCGCAACAAAGAATTTAGCCAGCTGGTCTTCGGTCTCAAGGTTTTGTTTTTTGTTTTGGATGGCGTCGAAAAAGTCGGCATGAACTTTATCGACTACGCCCAGCGCCTCAGCAGTAAAATAGGCTTTGGCATGCTTGCCCCAAAGATCGCTAAATACAGCGGGTTGGCGGATAAATTCAACGTTCTTAGGCAGATTTTTTACCCATTCTTCCAATAGTGGTTCAAAGCTATAGCAATGCGGGCAGCCGTACCAGAAGAATTCAATGACTTCAATTTTATCGGGATTATGGGTGGGTTGTGCCGGTGACAGGGTTTCATAACCAACCGATTCGGCTTTCAACAAGGCCGAGCAGGAAAACAACAAGATTAATAAGCTGGCTTGGGTGATTTTTTTTAACATGGCTAAGGTTCTCTGTAGGTTTTGTAGGGCGGACCTTATTTCATCATCGATATGCGATAAGAAACGGCTTTTATTTCCTCATCGGTCATTTTTTTGGCAATCATGTGCATGATGTTTTCCGGGTTATTGCTGCGTGAGCCGGATTTAAAGTCGGTAAGCGCTTTGATTAAATAATCGGCGTGTTGCGATTTTAATGCCGGGAATGAAGCCGGTTTGTTGCCTTCGCCAAAAGGACCGTGGCAGGCGATGCAGGCGGAGACTTCGCTTTTTAGGTCACCGTTGCGGTACAGGTCGCTTCCTTTGGCAATCAGGGTCTGGATGTCTTTGTTGCCGGCCGGTTTTTCGTCTTCATCGTCATCTGCCAAGACCGGCATGGCGTTTTCGGAAATCTTTTGTGCCGCGTAGTAGGCGGAAATGTCCGCCATATCTTCATCGGTTAACGGCAGGGCCATAGCTGACATCATCGGGTCGTTGCGGGTGCCGTCTTTGAATGCGCGCAACTGCCGTTCCAGATAGGAAGAATGTTGCTGTGCAAGCTTGGGAAATGTAGCTACCATGCTGTTGCCGTTGTCTCCGTGACAGCTGGCGCAAGATTCTGCTTTGTGTTTTCCTGCGTTAATATTACCTTCTGCGTGTAAAATACCAGTAGCACTGGTCAACGCCAGAGAAATTGAAAGTATCTGCCATTTTTTCTTCATCAAGTTCCCCTTTGGAATGGTTAATCATTTATATGGCAGTCTTTAATTTGTTCAGGCTGCTATGCATATCAAATTTTACTCTAAATAGTAACGCTAAGCGAGACAACGATGAACCCAGTTTACACCCAAGCAAAATTTATTAACAGTTCGCCACATCTCAGTGACACGCCTCCGGATCAGGGCATGGAAGTGGCATTTGCCGGGCGCTCAAATGCGGGTAAATCCAGCGCAATTAATACTTTGACCCGGCAGCACGGATTGGCCCGAATCAGTAAGACACCGGGTAGAACTCAAATGCTTAATTTTTTCGAAATTAATGAGCGGCAACGATTTGTCGATTTACCGGGTTACGGCTATGCCAAAGTGCCTTTAGCGGTGAAGAAAAAATGGCATGAATTGATGGAGACGTATTTAACTAGCCGCAAGTCATTATGCGGCATTATTCTGGTGATGGATGTGCGCCATCCGTTAACTGAATTTGATTGGCAGATGATAGAGTGGTGCGAGCATACCGGGCTGCCGCTGCATGTATTGCTGACCAAGGCGGATAAGTTGAATTACGGTGCGGCTAAAACGACCTTGTTGCAAGTGCAAAAGGAGTTAAAGGATGCCAGTTTTCCTTTGACGATACAGCTGTTCTCGTCGTTGAAAAAAGTCGGTATTGATGAGGTGCATGGTGCGTTGGATCAGTTGTTTAATCCTGTTGATCAGGATCATCAGGATCAGAGCGAAATATCGACACCTTCCTGAGCAAGCAATAATTCGCAACCGGACTCCGTGTGGTTTTGCCGCAAGTTTTGATAAATGGCATCAAGGCTTGCATCGCTACGGGTGGGCTCATGGTGAGTAAAAAATAGTTTTTTCGCGTTTGCCGCAGCAGCCAGTTTTATCCCCGAATCATAAGTGCCATGCCCCCAACCTTGTTTGGAGGCATATTCCTCGTTGGTATAAGACGAGTCGACGATCAGCGCATCGACATCTTTCATAGCCAGTACCACTTCATCCCATTTGGCATCGACAAAAGATTGGAATTCAGCGTATTCATCATCTTCCGGAGCATAGATGTTGAGTTGCGGTTCGTAATCGCCGGTAAAAAAAATCGATTGCCCGTCGCAATCGATACGATAGCCGAAATTTAATACCGGATGACTGAGCACAATCGGAGTGATGGTGGCGCTGCCCACTTTGACCGGTACGCCTGGTTTGACTGTGGTGTAGTCAATCCGGGCATTCAGCTGTGCTTCCCGTATCGGGAAAAAACTGTATTGCAGTTGTACGGAAAGTGCGCGGTTGATGGTTTCATTGGTGACCGGGTCAATTCCGCCGTAGATAGTAATCTGATTGTTGGGGATGAAAATAGGGATAAAGAAGGGCAGGCCCTGTATATGATCCCAATGGGTATGGGTAATAAAGATATGAGCCTGGATGGGCATTTCTTTCAGCAGGGATTGTGCAAGTGCGTGGATGCCGGTGCCGGCGTCAAGAATGATCAAATCATTGTCATTGGTTCTGATTTCTATGCAGGTGGTATTGCCGCCGTATTTAAGCGTGTTGGCTCCCGGTGTTGGTATGGATCCTCTAACGCCCCAGAATTTAAATTTCATTGTTGTCCTTCGACTGCATGGATGTAGAGGGGCAATGCAGGAGTAATTGCCGGGTACTACAAGTTAATAAAAGATTGTGCTTCTGTTTTTACCGATTCTAAATCGCCTAAAGCCTCGCACAAGGCGGGGAGGTTCAGGCCAAATCGGGTGACAATGGCTTCCGGGAACGGTTCTATCAGGGGATTACCGCCATCACCTAGCTGCATTTGTTTGCTGACTTGATTGGCGGCAAAAACGCAGTCACGTAGGACATTTTCACTATTATCAAGCTCATGATGATGAGCGATAGCATCAATTAAGTGGTCTGACAATTCCCATTTTTCGGCTAGCATTTTACCGGCTTGTGTATGACTAAGACCGATAAATTCGAGTTCGGTTTGATGCAGGGGTAGTTGCTGTTCTTTGCTCTTTTCCAGCGCCAGTTTAAATTCATCGGGCATAAATTCTGCGAACACCACCTTTCCAAAGTCATGCAATAATCCGGCAACAAAACAATCGCTGGCTTGTGTTGAAGATAGGCTGATGCGTTCAGCAAGTATTTTGCTGATTGAGGCGGTGGTCAAAGAGTGCAGCAGGAAATTAGAAGTATTGAAATTGGCTTTGTTGTTGGCATTCAGCATGCCCATTGCGGCGACGCCTAAGGCCATGTTTTTTATGGTATTAAGGCCAATATGTACGACTGCCCGTTGAACCGAGGTGATTTTTTGGGGTAAGCCGTAGAAAGATGAATTAATAGCTTTAAGGATTTTAACGGTCATGACAGGATCGCATTCAATCACGCGAACAATGTCTTTTGCCGAGGAGTTGATGTCTGACGATAACTGCACGACTTGCTGGACGCTTCTGGGAAAAGCGGGCATTTTCTCAACGAGGACGATGAGTTTTTCGTTTTTTGAGTTCGGCATTGTGTGTCGTTAAAAAATAATAACTAGTAGAGCATAGCAAAAAAAAGGAGCTGTTAGTCATGTAGGCCAAAGTTAGGCCGTCACTATAATACAATACCGAAAAATAATAACTAACATTTAGTGGGCTTCGTCCCAATTATTGCCTGTGCCTATGTCGACAATCAACGGCACATCAAGATCGGCGGCTGCACACATCAGGGTTCGGATATTTGCAGTGCAGTCGCCTAGTTGATCTTCGGCAATCTCAAATACCAGTTCGTCATGTACCTGCATGATCATTTTGGCATCCGGTTTATCCTGATACAACCAACGGTCTGCGGCAATCATGGCGCGTTTAATAATGTCAGCAGCGGTTCCTTGCATCGGCGCATTGATGGCGGTGCGTTCGGCGTATTGACGACGTGCCGCGTTGCGCGAGTTGATCTCCGGTAAATACAGTCGCCTACCGAATAGGGTTTCAACATAGCCCTGTTCGCGGGCTAGTTCCCT
>JANYKK010000253.1 GCA_025361585.1 Methylobacter sp.
CGGTGTGATCGGATATTTGTGCGGACAATACGGCTGGAACGGCGCATTGACGCAAATGGGCTGGTTCTTTACCAAGGCGGCGCTGCTGACTTTCGGCGGCGCTTATGCGGTATTGCCTTATGTCTATCAGGGCGCGGTGGAACATTACCACTGGCTGAGCGCCACGCAAATGATCGACGGTCTGGCGCTGGGCGAAACCACGCCCGGCCCGCTGATCATGGTTGTCACCTTCGTCGGCTTCCTGGGCGGCTGGAGCCAGTTGCCTTTCGGCCCAGAGGCCGCGCTCATGGCTGGTGTGGCCGCAGCGGGCGTCGTCACTTATTTCACTTTCCTGCCCAGTTTTTTGTTTATCCTGGCGGGCGGCCCTCTGGTAGAATCGACTCACGGTAATTTAAAATTCACCGCGCCCCTGTCGGCGATTACCGCCGCCGTGGTGGGTGTTATTCTTAATCTTGCCGTGTTTTTTGCCTGGCATGTGTTCTGGCCGCAAGGTTTCGCCGGACATTTCGACGGCATTGCCGCACTGATCGGCGCAAGCGCTTTGCTCGCGCTGTTCCGGTATAAAGTAGGCGTTATTCCGGTCATCGCCGTTTGCGGTGCGGCCGGGTTGTTGTTCTTGTTTATCAAACCCTGGTTGGTCCAGTATGGAGTTTTCTTATGAATACGTTACGTTGGTCTCAAATAGGTATTATCATTTTGTCTGTCTGGGTTTCCGGGCAATCCGTTGCACAACAAGCATCCAATAACCCGGTTGCATTGGATACGGTCAAAATCGAACAGCTTACCGGCATCAAGGGAAAGTTGGATGCGGCCGAGTCTGTCTTTAAGGTCAGTCAGCCCCGCACCGATCTGAATGCAATCGTCGCAGGCGTCAAAATGATTCCGCCAATGGGCTTGACCTCATGGGCGGGATTTCAGGCGACCGGCGATCAAGTCATGGTGATGGGCGACATCGTGTTGCTGGAAGATCAGGTTAATCCGGTTATGAGCGCCGCGCTGGATAACGGTCTGGAAGTCACCGGCCTGCACAACCATTTTCTCTGGGATAAGCCTAGAATTATGTTCATGCATATCGGCGGCATGGGCAATCTGGAGGCGCTCTCTACCGGTGTCGGCAAAGTCTTTGCGAAAGTCCAGGAAACGCATAGCGGTAAAAAACTGGCGGCAGGCAAGCTTGATGCAGCCAAAACTTCGCTTGATCCCAAGCCGATCGAAACTATCATCGGCGCACCGGTTGAAAAAACAGGTGAAGTCTATAAGGTGACGCTGGGACGCACCACCCAAATGAGCGGCCACAGCGCGGGTAAGGCGATGGGGGTCAATACCTGGGCGGTATTTGCCGGTAGCGACGAGAAAGCCATCGTGGAAGGCGATTTCGCGATGCTCGAATCCGAACTTCAAGGCGTATTGAAAGCCTTGCGCGGCGCGGGCATCAACATCGCGGCCATTCATCAGCACATGGCGAATGAAACGCCGAAGATCGTTTTTTTACACTATTGGGGGGCAGGTTCTGTCAGCGATTTGGCCAAGGCCATCAAAACCGCACTGGATACCCAGGCAAAATAAGAGAAGCCGTCAAGTCATGATGCAACATGCGCTAAAAATCGTCTTTTCAACAGTCATTATCATAGCTGTTTCCGAGTTGGCTAAGCGCAGCTCTTTTTGGGCTGCTGCTTTGGCCTCTTTGCCGCTTACTTCGCTGCTCGCTTTCGTCTGGCTCTACCTTGATACAGGAGATATTGAGAAAGTGGCCGCACTTTCCGGCGGTATTTTTTGGCTGATTTTACCGTCGCTGGTGCTGTTCATCGTCTTGCCGTTGTTGCTTCGTTACGGCCTTGGATTCTGGCTGAGCTTGGGCGTCGCTTGTATTACTACCGCTACGGCCTATTTCGGCATGATTAAAATTTTAGGGGTGTTTGGTATTCGCATTTAGTCCTGTAGGTTGGGCATGCTTTTTATGCCCAACATTGTGATGTTTCGATATGACAAGCAGATTCCCGCATCACCGTATGCCGGAATGTTGGGCAACGAAAAGCTGTTGCCCAACCTACCCGACTAGTCATCGCCAACCGACTAAATTTCGCCCCTTTCTTTCATGTGCTTCAATTGCGTAATCTTTGAGCATCTCAAATGTTTACCTTTGTTGCGTGGGTTGCCGCACACTGGGCAATCCCAGGTATCAAGTTTCAATGATCTTTTTGGAGCGGCTGCATCTTGTTTCTTACGCATTACGTTACTTTTCTTCGTTACAGTACATAGGATTAATGGTATTCAGTCATGATCAACAAAGCGTAAAAGGGCGCTGCATTGAGGAATAATCAGTATCGTTCGATTGCTGTCTGATGTACTTTTCGCCGTAAACCATTCTGATAATTTCCCTTTTCGCTTCCAGCCAGTCGCGCATCTCATTCCCAGGCTTAAAGGCGCGTTTTTCCGCTTTGTAATAGGCCGCTTCGGCGATCATCGACTTAAGGTTCGCGTCCAGTTCGTAGACAGCTACAGGCGCTGGATTGGACGCAGTAAAGCCAAATTTTATTAGGCCTAAAACGGTTTGCGGCGAGCTATTTTTAATGCCGATTTCTGCTGGGTTCCGTTCTGTGAACGTGCCGAACAGACGATCCCATATCGAAAACACCGCGCCGTAGTTAGAGTCGTGTTCGCTACGTTCCGTCGAATGGTGCGCGCGGTGCAAATACGGCGCGATAATGACCTGCCCCAAACGTTTTTCGCCGCGAAACGAAATATTGGTGTGATGAAACATGACGAACAAGGTCAATAGGGTTTCATTCGTGACTATCATCGTTTTGTCTACGCCGAGCAGGATAATGTATGCCGATTTCAGTACGGTGATGATTAACAGCTCGACAATGTGCAAACGGAATGCGGTCGAAATATTCAAATAAGGATCATTATGATGCACTTTATGGAACATCCACAGGCCATCGAAGCTGTGGCTGATCCTGTGCCAGCAATAGAGCATCAAATCGAGCAAAAGAAACGACAGCAGGGCTTTACAGGCAGGGTTCTCGATATGGCTTAACAGTCCCCGGTCTGAATAGTGGTCGGCTAGCATCACTAAGGGCGTTGCCGCCAGTAACGAGATGACGATGCTGTTAAAAATAAACAGGCTGATATTGGTTTGATAAGACTGACGCAACTGCTTAAGGGGCAAGTTGCGCTCAGGATGGTTAAGCTCAAGAGCCGCCAGTACGACAAATGCAATCAGCAAGCTAAATGTCGCCAAGTCTCCTGATAGGCTTGATAGCCATGTTAAATAGGATTTAACAAAGGTGATGAATGACATAATTTCGCTAGACATTGTCTTCTCCTCGAGAACTACGTGGAACTTAGTGCAATGACATCTTAAGTAAAGACGGTGACAATTTGATGAAAAAGCCTTGGGCAATAATTCCGCTATGTTTCTTTACTTAAGACGAGATGCTTTGATTAAAAAATCAGCAAAACCCGCGCCATAAGCTGCTGTTTAGTTGCAGAAGGTCGCAAGGTAGGGCTGTAACCCTTGATTGCCAAGGCTCCTTGCCTATATGAATAGAGCGTTGGAGCTTTGGCAGGCGCAGGGAAAACTTATTTGTTAGCTAATTTGTTGCATTAGTCTGGTGCAATTGTTCCTTTTTACGCACCGATTGCACGACCAGATAACACGGGTTTGTCGTTGACTAAGCGGCTTCTCAAAATCATTCATTTTAAGAATTAGTGAGAAACAGCTTAGTGTGGTTCATTCTTAAAATAAAACGATATTTTTAGACAAAAACATCTGATAAGTAGATAAGCAGGGCATTTGGAGTGGCGCTAACTCAAGCTGAAGCAGCTTACTAATCAGGAATAATTAAGTCCCATTTAAATGCAATTAATAGATCTTAGATTCAACTCATAAGTGCAATCGGCACTAATCGGAAAAGAAAAAGGCTAGCTGGTATAGTCTCAAGCATTTTTCAATCCGACCAAAGACGAGAAAACGCATGAGAAACTATAAACAGCTAAGCCCGGCACAAAGATACCTGATTGCACTTCGGAGTTGAATCCGCCGATTATTTTATCTTCGTGTTCTTCGTGCCTTCGTGGTGAAATGTTTTTAGCCTGATTGGATAATACTTGCACGATCTCCCCAGCTTGGGCACCCGCAATTCCAGCGATCTGCGCAGTCGACTCAATAATGCGCAACGGCAACATCGGCTGACTCCGGTAAAAATACCGGAGCCGAGGCTCGTTCGTAATAACTGCCCTGCACCAGATCAAAACCGGCATTGCGAGCCAGCAGCTCGGATTTTTTCTGGTCGATTTGCTGTAGGATACTTTGCCCGCCAGCCGAAGCGACCAGCGCTCTTAAATCGCGCAATTTTTCGAAAATCGCATTGTCGCGCACTTGGTCAAGATTCCGTGCCGATAGGCTGACGTAATT
>JANYKK010000266.1 GCA_025361585.1 Methylobacter sp.
ATTCCGGTAATTTTTCTGCACGGCGGGCCGTGTTCCGGCACTAAACCCGATCACCGGCGTTTTTTTAATCCCGAGCTGTATCGCATTATCCTGTTTGATCAGCGCGGCTGCGGTTTGTCGCTGCCTTTCGGCGAGCTGGAAAATAATACCACCCAGGATTTAATCGACGATATGGAGTGTATCCGTCAGCAGCTGGCTATAACTCAATGGCTGGTGTTTGGCGGTTCGTGGGGCGGGGCGCTGGCCTTGCTGTATGCCCAGCAGCATCAAGATAAGGTCATGGGCTTGATTATTCGCGGTGTGTTTTTGGTGCGGCAGCAGGATTTGGATTGGTTTGCCAAAGATGGCGCAGGCAGGATTTATCCCGAGCAATGGCAGCGTTTGCTTGAAAGCATTCCGGAGCAGGGACGGGGCGATTTGGTTTCGGGGCTGTGCGATGCGTTATGGGGCGAGGACGAGGTGGCGCAACGGCGGGCCGCCAAGGAGTGGATGGCCTGGGGCGGGCAGGTGGCATTAGGCAATGATTATCAGCCGAGCCCGAAAGGCGAGCATGTGACGGAGCTTATGATTAAGCAGGTGCGCATGGAATTGCATTATGCCAAGCATCGTTATTTTATTGATGAAAACCGGATTCTGGATAACTGCGGCAGCTTGGCTGAAATTCCAACAATTATCATTCATGGGCGTTATGATTTTGTTTGCCCAATGGAGGCCGGTTACAGTCTGCATAAAGCATTACCGAAGGCCGACTATATCGTATTGCGCAATGCCGGGCATGTTGCTCAGGGCAAGGAAATGATCGATGCGCTGGTTGCTGCAGCCGACAGCTTTGCTGAGTTGCGACGATTATAATTCAGAAATCACTCTAAATTTACACTCAACTGTCCCATGCGCATCAACTTAAGCAGAAAATCCGTATAATAGGCGGATTGTTAATCGCTAAAGTTGAAGCGTATGGCAAACGCGTTATTTAAGCGACCGGGAAACACACTTTATACCGATAAATGAAATTAGACGATCAAAAGCTTCGCGACTTGGGCTTAGCAGTCATTCAGGTGGAAGCACAGGCGATTGCCGCATTAGCCGAGCAGATTAATGATGATTTTGTGCTTGCCTGCAAGTTAATGTTTGGCTGTAAAGGCCGCGTTGTGGTTACCGGCATGGGCAAGTCAGGGCATATTGCCGGTAAAATTGCCGCGACTTTGGCCAGTACCGGAACGCCTGCTTTTTTTGTGCATTCGGGCGAAGCCAGTCATGGCGATTTGGGCATGATTACTCGGCACGATGTGGTGCTGGCCTTATCAAATTCCGGGGAAACCGAGGAAGTGTTAACGATACTGCCGATTATCAAACGGCTGGGCGTACCGTTAATAGCGATGACCGGCAACCCTAACTCAACGCTGGCCAAGTTTGCGACCACCCATATCAACGTGACTGTTGAGCAGGAAGCTTGCCCGCTGGGTCTTGCGCCGACCTCAAGCACCACGGCGGCTTTGGTGATGGGTGATGCGCTGGCGGTTTCCCTGCTTGAAGCGCGGGGCTTTACCCGAGATGATTTCGCCCTGTCCCATCCCGGCGGCAGTTTGGGCCGGCGACTGTTATTGATGGTCGGCGATATTATGCACGCCGATGACCAAGTGCCGTCTGTACCTGAGTCTGCACTGATCAGCCACGCCTTGCTGGAAATGACCGAGAAAAAGCTGGGCATGACGGCGATAGTCGATGCGGATAATCGCGTCACCGGTATTTTTACCGATGGTGATTTACGGCGGATGCTGGGTAGGAATCTCGATATGCACAAGACCTCCATTACCGAAGTCATGACCCCGAATTGTACGGTTATTTCGGCGGATATTCTGGCCGCTGAAGCGATGCAAATTATGGAGAAAAAAAAGATTAATGCGTTAATCGTCGTTGATGGACAGCGTAGGGCGGTAGGCGCTTTGAATATGCATGATCTGATTCGTGCAGGCATCGTCTGATGACGGGAGATAATATGCAGGCGGTTGTGGAGAAAGCTAAAAAGCTCAAATTATTGATTCTGGATGTGGATGGGGTGTTAACGGACGGCAAGCTGTTCTTTGATAACGACGGCAACGAATACAAATCATTTCATGCGCAGGATGGGCACGGTATCAAGATGCTGCGGCAGACGGGTGTCGAGGTGGCGGTGATTTCCGGGCGCAAATCGCAATCGGTTGCGTTGCGGATGAAAAACCTGGGTATCGAGCATGTCTATCAGGGCCATGAAAATAAAATCGCCGC
>JANYKK010000292.1 GCA_025361585.1 Methylobacter sp.
TTTTCAGGCTTCCATAAGTTGGAGGCCACCTTTGTTGAATTCACATCCAGCTTGCCGTTGCACTCATCAATTGAATGCCAAGTTACCGCATACAGTGAACATTGATTTTTACCACCTTGCCTTGTCTGCTCTATGAAGCCATAGCCTAACAATTCAACTAACCCGTTATATACTGAACCCTGCGAACTCCAGTCATACAGCTTCATGATTTTGGGCGCGGCTGATAGGTCACCGTTATTATTGCCATCATATTGAGCAATAAGGTTGTCGAGTAAATGTGCCGCTTTATGGCTCAATACAGAGGCCGGTGATGGAATCTTATTTTTACAATCCGCTCTAAAGATATTGTGCGGTTTGGCTGCAAATGTATGCCCTGAACGTCGCCCGGTTATCCTTTGCCTTTTATCAACCATAGGTTAGACACCCAAAATTTTGGTTCTACCTACAACAAAAATGTCTAGCTCCTTTTTAATTTGCTGAAAAATGTCTTTATAGTTCAAATTGTTTTCTATGCCTTGTGCCAAGACATTGGAAGCTATCAACTCAGCGGTTTGAAGCGTTGATAACTGTATTGCCGTCAGCAACTCACGAATCTTGTCGGCTTTTGGTTCAACGATCAGAAAGCTGTTGTAAACAGTCCGAGTTATGTTTGAATAATAACGACCTGCATTTTTACTGCCCGTTGATTGGGCATAATCAACAAACTTTTGAATTTCATCAGCTAATAGTTTTCTGGCATCTTTGCCTGATAAGCGCACCCTTTGAAAGGCAATGGATTCACGTTCTTTCGCCTGTCGATCCAAACGTTTCCGTAAACTCAAGAATTCGTCTACCAATCGTTTCTGGCCTTCTTTTGATTTCTTGCCGCCAAT
This sequence comes from Methylobacter sp., assembly GCA_025361585.1. GTDB lineage: Bacteria > Pseudomonadota > Gammaproteobacteria > Methylococcales > Methylomonadaceae > Methylobacter_A. The sequence continues at coordinate 873 of JANYKK010000292.1, forward strand.
AAACGGCATCGCTTTTAAAAAGCCCGCCTCGTTAAGTTCAAAGCATCGATATTCCTTGCCTCGCTTTAAGTATTTTGACGGCTTAAATTCTAGCCGCGAGATTGTGCTTTCTTCGATCAAGCTATCGATTGTTTGCAATACATTTTTATGCGGACGCTCGAATACATCGGCTATATTCCGGGAATCAATTGTAATCTTTCCGTTGGTTCCATGAATAACAAGCTGCGTGAGTTTTCTGGATGATTCTTTCATAACAGCACACCTCCCAACACGCTCAACCATGAAGCTGCCCGAAAACAGGCCGCTTTCAATGTCTCGATAATTTGGTTAGAATTTAAACTGTAATTATTTTGTTGAGCCGCTTGGATGTCCCCACATCCGGCGGTTTTTTTGTTTCTGTTCATCTCGCCCCCTATGCGCCTATTCGGCGTCAACAGTTTGTTGATCCAGAAAAGCATCCAGTGCTGATTTGTGATATTTAACTAATCGGCCAACTTTGATATGAGATATTTGATGACGCTTAGTGCAGCGCCAGACTTCCAGAGTCCGGGGCGTGACGCCGATGTATGCCGCTGCCTGATCATTGTTTAACAGGTCGGCATTTTGGGGAAGGATAGGATTGATTGTAGTTGCTGCCATTTTAGAAACCCCCTTGGGTTTTTATTAAAGTCAGCAGCTATTATCTACACATGAGGAATAAAGAAAAGCAAGTGGTCTTACCGGTAAGTTATAGCGTATTTTTAATGATTTACCCTTACGGTAAGTAAAGGAAGGTATATACGCGTCTAACTTACCTTTTTCGCGAGTCAAACATCAATAATCGGCGTCCCCTCGTTTTATTTCTGCAATGATTGTTTGTGCGCGGAATTGATCGGACATGCAACCGATTGCTTCAATTGCGGATTTTTCCGCACTCGCATCATCATCAAAGCGAGGTTTTCCTGAAAGCAATCTTTTGGCTTGCTCCATTAATACTTCAGCTTGTTCTTTTGCCTCGTCAGTACAAACATGCTTGATTGAATTAATGATCCCCTCAGCACTCTATAAGTGAGTTAAGGCCAGTTCTAAAACTGGTTGTCATAGATTGAACTGGATAGGGTAATGGCTCTCGAATATGTCCATGCAATTTTTTCGCAGATTCCCTAACGCTATTAACTTTTCCGGCAGTGACTATAGGCGGTTCTGTTTCAGTCGAGACCAATGAAAATACCTTTGCACAAGCAGCTCCAATTGTTCTTTTCGCTAAAAAACTACTGCCCTGTTTTTCTATAAAAGATGTTGTCCATCTTCCAGAACAACAAAAGTCGTCCCATTTTTTCTTTTCAGATTTATTTGAGTTTTTATCTAAATATACCGTTAGTAATTCAATGGTATTTACATCAACCGTTTCAACTTTATTTTTGCTTTTTGTTATGTCCAATCTTCTTTCTCGGTCATTGTGAAAAGGCAAATTAGCTGGAAGGAAAACTCCAGTTTCACCCGTAAAAAACTTAACAAGCATTCAATTTAATTGCCGTGCAAAATCAATCTCAAAAAATGTATTAGAAGAAACCCTTAAGGGCTTGCATACAATAATAACACGATATGTTGCATGGTATTCTTAATAAAGCACAGTAGAATGACTTAGAGCCACAAATCACCAGCATTGCACAAATGGTACGTTCGCCGTTCTAAATCAAATGGGGAATAGATAGTCGTGGTGCTGCTGCTGTGTGCTTTACATTGCACCGATAAAATTCAGATTTGGCTTATTTGTTGCTGCTTTATGAAGATATTATTTGACTGTATAAACAAGGCCGATAGACCATATAGCCAATTTTGGAAATGTTCTAATCAAAAAATATAAATGGATTTGTCACTGTCAATTGATTATCAAATACCTGCCCATGTTGCATATCCTCGGAAAATAAAGTCTGGCAATCAGCGAGTAATGCAGCGGCAATAATCAGGCTATCCCAGTGCGACAGTGAATAACGTTTTGCCAAGTCTATCGCTTTACGAATCGTATGAGTATCAACTGCAACCACTTCGCATAAATCCAGCAAGCTTCCTGCTATTTCGTGAGCTTCTGATAATGAAAACTCATGTTTTCTGATTAATACGCTAACTGTTTCATTGATAACTTGGGTGCTGATCACCGGCGCATCCTGAATAATTTCAATGGCGCGAGATGATTTGTCCTGATCTTGCGACTCGGCATAAATAAACAGGTTAGTATCAGCAAACACTCTAACGGTCATAGCATTCTTCACGGTTAAATTTACCAGCTTTGAAGCGGCCACGGTATTTCGCCAAAACAGCTAACGCATTTTCTCGGCGTATGCGGCCATCTTCGGCTTGTTTGGCTTTTAAGCCTTCTGCAAAATTCAGCACTTCGGAAGCGGTGTTTTCGGGCAAAGTTTTGACGGTTTCATAAATACGTTCAGCAATGTTCATAGAATTAACCTCTGTTTTGTTTAAGTGGCACGACTTCGGCCACTGGTTTTAAGCCTGCCGCCGTCAGCATTGCACCAGTAGCGCGTTCGACCGATGCACGGATAGGGTCTAAATCCAATCGGGCATAAATAGCAGTAGTGCTGGGCGATTTGTGGTTTAACGATTTACCAACGATTACCAATGATGCACCAGTTTTAGCCTGCCAGCTACCTAATGTTCGACGTAAGTCATGAATCCTTAAATCGGCAATCCCTGCTCTTTCCAGGACGCGCTTCCAGGCTTTTTTGGGTTCAACCAAATGCCCCGTAGCGCCAGTGCCGGGAAATACCCATACAGAATCACAGCTTTGCCTTGCGGTTAATATTTCGATGACCTCCGGCGTAAGCGTCACCGTTTGGGGTTCACCGTTCTTAGTAGTGGGTATGCGCCATTCTGCACGATCAAAGTGAATTTGCTTCCACTGCATTTCTTGGACATTGGAACGCCGCGCACCTGTCAGTAACGAAACAAGGAAATAGTCGCGCAAAGTGTCATTCGGTTCTTCGGCAAGTGATTTGAAGAATGCGGGTAATTCGTCGGACTGTAAGAAGCGGTCGCGTTTGGTCTCGGGAAATTTCTTGATACCGTGCGCAGGGTTCGCTCCTTTAAACAACTTACGCTCGGCGGCATACCCGAATAAACTCGAAGCCATTGCTATGACTCGGTTTGCTGTAGTGGGGTGTTCCTTGCCTATCTCGGTATGGAGTTTGCCGAAATCAGTATCCTTAAATTTAGACAATTTGCGGTTACCCCATTTTGATAGATAAAAATCAAAATCATAGCGATAACTACGTTTAGTCTTTTCTGACAGATACGCACCACGCCGGTTGCGTCGATGCTTCAGGAACTCATCGAACAGCTCATGCAGGGTAGTTTCGGTTTTCAACGCCCGTGCATCAGAGTTGGGATTGATACCTTCAACGATCAGCGCATTGATACGCGCCGATTCTCTACGAGCCTGTTCGATAGACATATCAGGATAGCGTCCCAGGGTAACACGCTCGGGGTTACCGGCTTTGATGCGTCGAAAAACGCAGAAGGTTTTCATGCCAGTACTGGTAACGCGTATTTGAAGACCATTGGTCTTTGCGTCGTGATAGGCCACGCGCTGACCACTAGCGGGTAAGGGCAAGGCATCCAAAGCCGCCTTTGTGAAGTTGATTTTGTTTTCTGCCATATTTAAGCCGTCCAAAGTTCCGCAGTAGAAACGGGGTTACGCCGGGGTTACAAAATAGAGCAAATTTGGTAGTTTTTCGTGTAACCCCGTTAAGCTTATAATAGGCTTAGTGGTGCGGTTTGTAAAGGTTCATTAAGGTTTGTTAATCAGCAGGAAATGCTAGGCCTTCAAATTTGTAATCAGCCGGTCGCGGGTTCGATTCCCATCGCCAGCTCCATATAAAATAAAGGGAATCAATGACATACAGTGTCTTGATTCCCTTTTTTATTACCCCTAGTTTTTCGTTGCGTGGATTTTGCGTGACTCGTTTACGCAGGCTTTTTCGGCAGCTTCGATCAAATCGGCTAATTCAGCAGATGAATAATGATCCGTGATTCTGCTCGATTTATGCCCCAGCAAATCCTGCCGATCTTCAAACGATACGTTTGCCGCCCTCAATCGCCGTCCAAAGGTGTGCTTCAGATCATGAATCCTCACCTGGGTTAAGCCCACACGCTTTCTAGCCTTCTGCCAACCCGAGTTATTCATGGCCAGTATGCGGTTGCCTTTATACGTGAAGACATACTCAGAATGTATCCCGCGCACTTGCTCTATAACACTTCTAGTGTCTAATTGCATTAATACACGCCTGTATTATACTTACTCTAATCTTGTTGAGATTGGAGTGGACCATGTCACGAAAAGCGCTATCAGTTAGTAGCACAGCGAAAGAGATGCAGGAGCTTAAGCGACTGAGCAATAG
>JANYKK010000294.1 GCA_025361585.1 Methylobacter sp.
ACGTCATGACTGTTCTTCGGTAATCTGATAACGCCATGCAACAGGCTGCGGCTGGCCCAAGAGAACGGCGATACGTTGATATTTTCCCAGCGCACGAACGGGTGTTTGCTCAGGATCGCATTGCCGTGATGACCTGCGTTGTAAACCGCATTCTTGCCGTAAGCGTGGAAAGGCCAAGTATTTTCGGCTAGGAACTCAAGCTGGGATAAAACCGGCCAGTCGGGAATTTTTTGTTCATGTCGCAGATGCTCGCCCTGCATTTCCTGCAAGAACATCAAATCGGCATCGGCGGCTATCAATGCATCCCGTATTTGGTGCAGCACAAAACGCCGATTGCCGACATTAAAGCCTTTGTGGATGTTGTAGGTTAATACTTGTAATTCTTTCATACGTATTAATAAGGCCGTTTTCTAATATGCAATCGGTAAAGCACCGGCGAAACTACTTCCTCAATCAGGAAAAAAAGCGCTACTACCAGAATGATGTCGATCAGGCTCAGCGCCAACGGATCTTTCAAAAGCAATATCGGGAACAGCGATTCGGGCACCGTATCAAGGCCTCGCGCACGACTGCTTTCAGCTCGGCCTATTCGACGTTTGAGAAAACTGGCCAACAGATCGCCGACCATTGCAAGAGCGCCGAATAACGCCCCGGTCGAAGGTTCCAGTCCGCATGAAATTGCTGCCAGAGCGGTAAAAAACACAGCCGAACACAAGCCGCGCCAAGTTTTGGTGTTGCCAAACAAGCGATGACCGTCGCGCAGTTTTAAGTGGTTATCCACCGGCCATGCCCAACGTTTGTCCAGCATGTTATTGACCAGCAGCGGCGCGCCGTTCGCGGTAACCAGCAATGCGACAGCTTGAATCATGCAATATAAACACTCCGATTGCGCAGTCATGTTGGAAGCCTCGATTGCTCTGAAAAGCAGATCTTATTTGACCATAGTTGGCAAACTCTGTCGATTCGGTTTGCCATCGGTTAAGCCCACAAAACAGGCCGCTTAAAAATACTGTAAAATACTGTAAAATGCCCAAACAGCAAAAATCACTTTAAGAGAAAACCATGATAGATAAAAAACTGCTCGATATTCTGGCCTGTCCTTTATGCAAAAGTCCGTTGATTTATGACAAGTCCAAGCAGGAACTTATCTGCAAAGCCGACCGCATCGCTTTCCCGATTCGTGACGATATTCCGGTCATGTTGGAAGATGAAGCCCGCGAATTAAGCCACGACGAAATCGAAGCATTAAAAAAATGAGCGTACATTTTAAAGTCGTGATCCCTGCACGATACGGATCAACACGATTGCCGGGCAAGCCGTTGCTGAACATCGCCGGAAAACCGATGATTGCGCATGTCTGCGAACGCGCCAAGGAAGCTGATGCCGACGAAATTATTGTCGCCACCGACGATGTCCGTATTTTTCAAGCCGTCAGCGACTTGGGCTTTAAAGCGGTCATAACCCGTGCCGATCACCAAAGCGGTACCGAGAGAATTGCCGAGGTGGCACAGCTATGCGGCTGGGCGAATGATGACATTATCGTTAATCTGCAAGGCGATGAACCGTTGATTCCATCAGCTTACATCCGTGATGTCGCCGAGGTATTAGCCGGTCAGCAGCAGGCGGGGATAGCGACTCTGGCTGCCCGAATCACCAATCCCGACGAGATTTTCAGCTCCAGCGCCGTTAAAGTGGTATTGAACAAAGCCGGTTACGCGCTTTATTTTAGCCGTGCGCCGATTCCTTGGGATAGGGATACATTCGGCCTGCCAGGTGTAGAGCCTTCTGAGAAACTGCCTTATCTTAGACATATCGGCATGTATGCTTACACGGTTGATTTTTTAAACCGTTACTGCCAATGGGAAGCTTCAATGCTTGAATCGGTCGAATCGCTGGAGCAGCTGAGAATCCTATGGCACGGCGAAGCTATCCGGGTGGCAATCGTTGATAAAACACCCGCCGCAGGTGTCGATACCGAGGAAGACTTGAAGCGCGTGGAGCAAATATTGAGTTCGGTTCATTAGCCTGTTTCCATTTGACATAGCGTAATAATAACAGTACCTTGGACAACATTTTTTAACTTTCACTTAAACACCGGTTTTTTAATAGAGCTGTCAATGGAACAATTTCATAGAATAAGTCGCTTACCTCCTTACGTTTTTAACATTGTTACTGATCTGAAAGCCAAGGCACGTGCGGCGGGAGATGATATTATCGATTTTGGCATGGGTAATCCCGACCAAGCCACGCCGGAGCATATCGTCAATAAGCTAGTTGAGTCGGTCAAGCGTCCGGATACGCATCGTTACTCGGTTTCCAAGGGTATCCCCCGGCTAAGGAAAGCCATCTGCAACTGGTATAAAAACCGTTTCGATGTCGATTTAGACCCGGAAACCGAGGCTATAGTCACGATTGGATCCAAAGAAGGTTTGGCGCATTTGGCATTGGCGACTTTAGGGCCGGGCGATGTGGTGCTGGTGCCTAACCCCGCGTATCCGATTCATCCCTACGGCGTGGTGATCGCCGGTGCCGATCTTAGGCATGTGCCGATGGTGCCGGGCGGCGATTTCTTTGAGGAACTGCAAAAAGCCATAGATGATTCATGGCCCAAGCCGAAAATGCTGATTCTTAATTTTCCCGGCAATCCGACCAGTCAGTGCGTGGAGCTGGATTTTTTCGAGAAAATCATTGCCGTCGCGAAAGAGCATAAAATCTGGGTAGTGCAGGATATTGCTTATGCGGACATCGTGTTCGACGGCTACAAAGCGCCGTCAATCCTTCAAGTCGAAGGCGCAAAAGACATAGCGGTCGAGTTTTTCTCGTTGTCGAAAAGTTACAACATGCCGGGCTGGCGCGTGGGCTTCATGTGCGGAAACAAAGAACTGGTTGCGGCCTTGGCGCGGATTAAATCGTATCTGGATTACGGCACCTTTACGCCGATCCAGATTGCCGCGATTGCAGCGCTGGAAGGGCCTCAGGAATGCGTCGAAGAAATTGCCGAAATGTACCGGAAAAGGCGTGACGTGTTATGCGACGGGTTAACGGCGGCTGGCTGGCCGGTTGAAAAACCGAAAGCCACCATGTTTGTCTGGGCGCGTATCCCCGAAGCGTATCAGCATATGGGGTCGCTTGAGTTTTCTAAAAAACTGTTGCTGGAGGCCAAAGTGGCGGTTTCGCCGGGCATCGGTTTCGGTCAGCATGGCGACGATCATGTCCGGTTCGGCTTGATCGAGAATGAACACCGTACCCGTCAGGCGGTTCGTGGGATACGTATGATGATGAAGAAAGACAAGGTTGTATAATCAGACGAGTTCATTTTTGGGAAAACCATTAGGAGTTAAAATGTCGGACAACATAGAAAACATTGTTTTAGAACATTTACGTCATATTCGCGGTAGAGTTGATCAAATAGCTGATGATATGTCCGATCTTAAACATCGTATGTCCAGTCTTGAGTTGTCAATAGTTTCAGTTAAACATGAAGTTGCCCATGGTGATGAAACTGATGCGAGGCAACAAGTTACTCTCGATAGAATTGTTGATCGTATTCAGCGTATAGAAAAAAGACTGGAGCTTATTAATTAAGCAGAGTGTTTGCTGGTTTTTAAGCGGGAGCTTGGGAACCAGCCCAATAATTTTTTAACTGGAGTTTGATTTGAAACCGGTAAAAGTAGGTGTATTAGGATTAGGTACCGTCGGTGGCGGCGCTGTTAATGTGTTGACGCGAAACGCGGCGGAAATCGCCCGCAGGGCAGGACGTGAAATTATCATCACCCGTGCCTCGGCCAAGGATTTAAACAAGCAGCGTATTTGCGATACGCAAGGCATCGCCTTAACTACCGATCCTTTTGAAATCATCAACGATCCTGAAATTGAAATCATTCTGGAATTGATCGGTGGGGCAGGGCAGGTCAAAGACATGGTGTTGAAAGCCATCGAAAACGGCAAGCATGTCGTGACCGCCAACAAGTCGCTGATTGCGTTGCACGGCAACGAAATTTTCGCCAAGGCCAGCGAAAAAGGCGTGATCGTCGCGTTCGAAGCCGCTGTCGCCGGTGGCATTCCGATCATCAAAGCTATCCGCGAAGGATTAAGCGGCAACCAGATTGAATGGTTGGCTGGTATCATCAACGGTACCGGCAATTTCATCTTGACCGAAATGCGCGATAAAGGTCGCGATTTTGCCGATGTATTGGCCGAAGCTCAAGCGCTGGGTTATGCAGAAGCCGATCCTACTTTTGATGTGGAAGGCATAGACGCGGGCCATAAACTGACCATCTTGGCATCTATCGCATTCGGCATTCCGTTACAGTTTGATAAAGTTTATACCGAAGGCATTACCAAAATCACCCGTACCGATGTCGAGTATGCGGAACAGCTAGGTTATCGCATCAAGCATTTGGGCATCGCCCGTAAAACGCCGGTGGGTATCGAATTAAGAGTGCATCCGACGCTGATCCCTGAGCGTCGTCTTATCGCCAACGTGGACGGTGTGATGAACGCCGTGTTGGTGAAAGGCGATGCGGTCGGCGCTACGCTTTATTACGGTGCCGGAGCCGGGGCCGAACCTACTGCGTCCTCGGTCGTCGCGGATGTGATCGATGTGGTCAGAGCCTTAACAGCCGACCCTGAAAACCGCGTGCCTCATTTGGCTTTCCAGGCTAATGCCTTGGCCGACATACCGGTGTTGTCTGCGGAACAGTTTAAAACCGCTTATTATTTACGGCTTCATGCCGAAGATAAACCGGGCGTTTTGGCCGAAGTGACCCGAATTCTGGCCGATCATCAAATCAGCATTGAAGCTATCAGTCAGAAAGTGCCGTTGACCAATGAAACGTCTGTGCCGATTATCATATTGACTCAGGTCACGCTGGAAAAAGAAATGAACGCGGCTATCGCTGAAATCGAAGCGTTAAAAACCGTTACCGGTAAAGTCAACCGCATTCGTCTGGAAACTTTAGGATAAAAACATGTCTACGCATAAACACTACACCGGCTTGATTGAACGCTACAGAGACCGTCTGCCGGTCAGCGCAAGCACCCGCATCATCAGCTTGAACGAAGGCAATACGCCGATGATTCAATTGCAAAATATCCCCCGCTTGATCGGCAAGGACGTTGATATTTACGTCAAGTTTGAAGGCTTGAATCCAACCGGTTCATTTAAGGATCGTGGCATGACCATGGCGGTCACCAAAGCCGTAGAAGAAGGCAGTCAAGCCATTATCTGCGCGTCAACCGGCAATACCTCAGCCGCTGCCGCAGCCTACGCGGCGCGTGCCGGCATCAAAGCTTTCGTGTTGATACCCGAAGGCAAGATTGCCCAAGGCAAACTGGCGCAAACCCTGATGTACGGCGCGGAAATTATCCAGATTAACGGCAACTTCGATAAAGGCATGTCGCTGGTTAAGGAAATAGCCGACCATGCGCCGGTCACCATCGTGAACTCGATCAACCCGTTCAGGATTGACGGGCAAAAAACCGCTGCGTTTGAAATCGTCGACGACCTGGGTTGTGCGCCTGATTATCACTGCTTGCCGGTCGGCAATGCCGGAAATATCACCGCTTATTGGAAAGGCTATACCGAATATGCCACCAGTCGTGTGTGCAGTACTCGCCCGGTGATGTGTGGTTACCAGGCAGCCGGAGCCGCGCCGTTCCTGGCAGGCCACCCCATCGAAGACCCGGAAACTATTGCCACCGCGATACGCATCGGCAATCCGCAATCTTGGGATTTTGCCTGGGCCGCGCAAAAAGAGTCCGGCGGCTGGTTCGACAAGTTCACCGACGAGCAGATTTTAGCCGCGCAAAAAATGCTGTC
>JANYKK010000305.1 GCA_025361585.1 Methylobacter sp.
ATATTGCCTGCATTATCGGTAGTAATAATCGCATCATGGGCGGAATAGGTCACCGCCCGGTAACGCGCCTCGCGCTCCAGCAACTTCTGCTCCGCCTTCTTACGCTCATTGATGTCATATAGCACCACCAGATGAACGCCGCCCAATGACTGCGGAATAGACGAGGCATTCGCCAACACGGTTTTAGTCGATCCGCTATGGCAGCAAATATTCATCTCTACCGGGTTAAACTGACTGTCATCATGCACCACTGTTTCCAGCGTTGCGTTCCAAGTAGCCGCCATCCACTTCCGGTATTCAGGATCAGGACTGGCCTTAACCCACCAATCGGCCAACGTCGGAATATCCTCCAAGGTATAACCGAAGGTCTGAATAAATGCAGGATTCAGGAATGTGATGTTTTGTTGGTCATCATTCAGCACCATAGGCACCGGAGATGCGTCGATGATTGAGCGTAGCCTTGTTTCGCTGGCCTTGTCTTCAAGACGGGCTTCAAGCAACGCATTAAAACCGTCGGCCATTTCATTGAAACTGTCGCCAACTTGACTAAGCTCGTCGTGGATAGCCAGATTAACACGCTCGCTCATATCGCCGCCGGCAAACACGCGCGCTGAGCGGGCAAGCGACTGAATGCTGCCGATCATTGCGTAATAAATGCCGATCAGGAAATAGTGCACAACCAGCAACAGCAAAAAAGCAATGCCGACGCTGATGTACAACTCATTTTTTGTGCGCTGAATACGCAGCTTAATCAATGCTTCGGTCTTAGGAAGCAAAGTTTGCTCCATCTGCAAGTAACCTTTGTCGATAGCAGCCGTGGTCATCTTGAAAAAATCGTCAGGTGTCGTGACAAAATGACCGGTGATAACATCCGCCTGCACTAGGTCGACAATCTGTTGCTCCGAATCAGAAATATCTTTGTTCGCGGCCTGCAACGAACTTTGAATTTCGGGATTGAATTGGCCGGTCTTTTCAAGATTGATGGTCAGAAACTTAAGCGCATGACGGAGTTCGGCAATCAGGGCAATCATCTCGGACTTTTGATTATCCGAGATTTGCCTGTTGGTCAAAATACCGGTGCCGAAGGCGCGTATCTGTCCAAGCCGTTCAAGCGCCAGCGGCAGTTTGTTGATCGTCGTATCGATCAGGTAAAACGCATCTCTATCCGAGTCAAAGGTCAGCGCATAGTCATCAGCAACACGCACCTCAAATTCCAGCATCCGGTCGATCAAATCGGTATGCGCGGTAAAATTTTGATCCACCGTCCAGTGAGACCCGTCTTTTTTCAGGTTATGCCAGTCGGTTTTAAGCCGCGTCCAGCCGTCACTCGCAACTAACCCGGCAGACAGGCGCTGTTCTGTCTCATTGAAAGCCGCATCCGCTTCAATTTGCTTGGCATCGGCTTGACTGGTCATCGCCGCATTGCCGCCAAGCACCCCAGCCGACAACCCACGGTGCTGCTGCATGAATTGAATGGTTCTGGAAATGGGCTTGATTAATTCAATGCCTGCCAGCTGTCGTTGCGAAGTGCGGACAACTTGATTAAGGCTGATATAGAGACTACACACCACCACGGCAATCGCGACGAGATATATCAGCCCCAACACCATGAATTTTCTGGTGTAACTCAACCTGTTCATCAGGACAATAGCGGGTGAAAACAGCTTATTCATTGTTCTTTACTTCCTTATTTCATGGTCTAGCGGCAGAGCGCCAACTCCATTATAAGCATGAATATAAATGACATATTCTTCCTGATCGATAATTCCGCATTTATTTTAATTTTGTACGGCAGGCAAATGTTATTGCCCGCTTACTCGGAATAACGCACACCGGATTCTAACTGAAACGGTTAGTTTCCTCCAGCAGAGATAATTCGACCATGGTATTAATGTTGCTGAATATTTCCGGCTCGTTGCTAAAATCGACCAGCACCGGATTGTGCTGCGCCAGCCAATCTGCCACTTTACGTTGACCGGCGGCCAAATAATCTTGCAGACTGGCTTGCAAAGTCGTCTTTAGCGCTAAAAAAACCGGATGCTGCCTTGCGCCGTCAAAGGCGACAGCCACATCGGCGTTATTTTCTGCACGGGTTAATAACAACTTTTGCAGGTGTTGCGTTTTAATTAACGGCGAATCGCAAGGCATGACCACCAGAACATCGACATCCGCATGGATCATCGCGCTTAATATGCCCGCCAAAGGGCCGTCGAAACTGTCGGTTTGATCGCTAATTACCGGCCATCCGAATTGCCGGTATTGGTCGATGTTCCGATTGGCATTGATGAACACGCAATCGACAACCGGGACTAGCGCGGCCAATGCATAGCTGAGCATCGGGCGGCCTTTGAAACTCACCAGGCCTTTATCCTGGTTATTCATGCGCCGGGCACGGCCACCGGCAAGAATCACGCCTGCTACTTTTGTTTGACTGTTCATAATGGTAAGCTTTGATCGTTGAGGGTTACGGTTCAGGCGATGGACTATTCTCGCAAGCCTGTGGTTTATTGCAAGCTGCGTGTGGCCTGTTGCGGTAAAATAGAAACATAATTGATTTCAGGAGGTTTTATGTTAAATCCAGCCATCAAACTAGCCACTTATCAGGATATTATCGATTTGCCGGAAAATATCGTCGGCGAAATCATTAACGGCCAGCTGGAAACCCATCCGAGACCCGCGCCTAAACATGCCGTAGCCAGTTCGTCTATTACTGCGGAATTAGTTTTGCCCTTTCAAAAAGGGCGAAACGGGCCGGGGGGCTGGTGGATTATAGCTGAACCGGAATGTCATTTGGGTCATGATGTTTTAGTGCCTGACTTGGCCGGATGGCGGAGGCAGAGAATGCCGACTTTACCAACCACCGTATGGTTTGACGTAGTTCCAGACTGGATTTGCGAAGTCTTATCGCCATCAACGGCACGTTTGGATCGCACCGTTAAAATGTCCGTCTACGCATCACACGGCGTTGCTTACCTCTGGCTGCTTGACCCTATCCTGCAAACACTGGAAGCCTACGAATTGCATGACCAACATTGGTTATTGAACGGTTCTTATGCCGACGACCAACCGATAGCCGTTGCCCCTTTTACTGAGCATACTTTTTCACTTTCTGACTTATGGGAATAAAAAATCATCCATGAAAATTAATCACACACCCGCTATTCTCGGACTTGCTGTAATTACCGTTATTTCAGGCTGCGCGATGGAACCGGAAAAACCGGTTGAGCAAGCCGAGTCTGCACCGTTTGTCGGCGACTACCCTACCCGCGACCGCGTTGAATATGTTTTAAACTGCGTCGCCCAACACGGCGGCCTGACCTACATTACCCAATATGCCTGCGGCTGCAAGATCGACAAAATTGCTGAAAAACTGAGTTTTGCCGAATACGAAGCCGCGAAAACCTTCACTTATCTGAGTAAAGGCCAGACTGGCGATGCCGCTGCGGCTATGCGCGATCCGGCCCAATCCAAAGACTTAAGAAAGCGGCTTAAAGAAGCAGAGCAATCTGCGGAAAAAAGCTGTTTTGTGAAATAGAAAACAGGCCGAAAGGAGTACGTAGTAATTCAGTACATAGAGAGTGGAACACGGATGACACGGATTGGACGAATTTACTCGGATTTTTAATCAGTGTTTATCAGCCTAATCCGTGTCATCTGTTTTCCATTAATCAATACCATTGATGCTTAATAATACACCCTGAACGAGCGCTGTATTTGCTCGAACTCAAACAGGTAAGGCTTTGCCACTTCGTAATTCGCCGCCACGACCAGCAGATCATGGGAAAACACCGAGGTGTTGTACCAGTTGAAACTGCCTTCTATAACGATGTAGTCGTCAATAATGCAGTATTTGGAATGGATCGGCGAATACGGCACCGGATGATCGTCTTGGCCGTAAACCAAGCCAACCGGAACTCCGGCATGTTTTAGCCGATCTACCGTCGGCAGCAGCGGACGATTCAATTCATCATACATTGAGCGTTCCACGCCGATGCGCCCTTGCCTCGCCAAATGCCCGTTAAGCAGGATATGCACATAAACGCCCCGGTTCTTGGCGTTGATCAGCGCATTGACCACGCTGTCATGATGATCTCCCAGCAACTCGCCGATCAGGAATAAAGACACTTTTATCGAATGCCGGGCGCGGTTGATTTCGGCCAATATGGCGTGATGCGGGCGGTAGGGTTTGCCGTTCAGCATCACGTGCCGACCGAAGGTATACAGCAAGTTGAAATGACTCAAAGGGTCGATGCCGTATTTTTGATTGACGCCGCCGCGCTGGCTTTGGAAGATATTGTCCAGCAGGCGGCAGACGCCTTTGGAATGGAAAGTCATCCCAGACTCCCAGTTGGCCCACCAGCGGTCGAAGGTGATATTGAACGAACCCAGAATGCTGTCCTCGTCATTAAAAATAATGAATTTGGTATGCATATCCGGCTCCACTTCGATCAAATGATGCTTGGGGCTGCAAAACACGCCGATCAGTTCAATCCCGGAGCGCTTTAACCGCGCATAGTTTTCGCTGTTGGTCAGCGTCATTTTCCGCCAATCGACGATGCATTGGACTAAAACCCCCTGCCCGCTAGCCGTTAGCAAATGGGTGGTGAAATCATGGTCGTCGATGCAATCGACGCTGACTTTGATCGTGCATAAGCGCCCGGGATTTTGGTGCTTGCAATGGATCACCTTGTCGATAAGATCGTGAATGTAACGCTTGGGATGATAAGGGTGATGCTGTTGTCCTTTGGTGAATTTGGGCACCAGCTGCAAGGCTTCAAAATGGTGGTTGTACCAATCGACATCGCTTTGTAATTCACCGGCATTCAGTTCATAGGTTCGATAGCCGTTGGCTGTCGCCCAATCCCAGGTAATCTTTCGGTACTGCGGTTGGTCGCCCTGAAGCTGGTGCCAGTCCATGAAGATATATTCACTCTGGGAAGCAATCGAGCGCTCGTCCAGATGTACGATAAAGGCGAACTTGACGCAATTGATCTGACCGAAGTTGCTGGAAAACGGGTGTATGTAAAAATCCCGTGTACAACGTTTGTGGCGATCCCATTGAATATCATAGGCATCGGTATCGACAATATAGGTTTCGCAGATTGCCTCACGGTAGACTTTTAGGACGACCTTGACGTTAACCTGAACGCCGTAATACACATCGAAATCTATCTTTCCCCAGCGGATATAAAACTTATCGTTGAAGTCATTGACTCTTTGAAAAGAGCCACCCAGATTTCCATGGGTTGGCGAGGCGTAATGTTCAGCTATCTGCATAGTTTATCTCGATGATAAGGGATGAAACTTTTAGTCTCATGCTGGACGGGAAAATCGATGGAGTGCAGGCTCCGCCTGCTGAGCAAGCGAAGCTTGCACTCCTGCCTTTCGCCCTAAATCTTTCACCTTAAACCTTAAATCTTAGGCTCAAAAGTCATAAAATAACCGCAATGATCGGAAACCCGTCCATAATCCTGTTCGGTAAACAAAACCGTTGCCGATGTAACCCTCAGTCCGCTGGTTTTATTCATGAAAACATAATCGATACGATAATCGTCAGTCGGATAATCATGCCAATAAGGATCATTAACCCTGAAAATCTTTTCAAACAAGCCCTCTGAATTTGCCGCCAAATACTGGTCGTCATATTGGTGGGCATCGACCACCAAATGATAACCTTCCGATCCGGCGGCGATATTAAAATCACCGCACAACAAGGTGGCGTTGACCTGCGCCGACTGCTTGGCCTCGGCCCACTCGCACAGTCGCTGGAACTGCTCGGCAAAGCCGTCTTCCCACCAGCTTAAATGCGCCGAAAAGACATTAACCCACCCCATATAAGGCACCTTGATTTGTGCCATCACCACTTTACGTGAATGAATGCTGTAGGCATCATGGCTGGCCGACACATACTTGGCATCCGATTTGATCAGCGGAAACCGGCTTAAAATGGCAACGCCTTCGCGGTATTTGTTAAACCCCAGATGTGACCAGTCGGTGTGGATATGATAGGGCGTAGCCAGCCGGTCATTGATGATTTTGGCGGAATTGGACTCCCAGTCCCCTGCCCCGTCATTCCAAAGTTCAGCCACTTCCTGTAGACAGACAACGTCGACATCCAGTTCGTCTATCGCTTTGGCTATTTGGGAAAACTTATAATCCTGATTATCTTCCTGGTAACAATGCAGGTTAAGGATTAAAACCTTCAGCGGCTCACGGCTGAGCGAGTAATTTCTGCCGTGGTTGTTGTCCCAATAAATCCGACCGTTGCGCTCAACGCAGATGCTGTATTGCAAGCGAAACGCCTGGCCAATTCTAAGCCAACCTTTCCAGATTGCAGCGCCGTACTGATTGGGATTCCTGGCATTACTGAGCGCTTCTTTATCCCAGTAAGATCCTTTGAAATGGCAGGCGGTTTTGTGGGTGTGCAACCAGTTGTCCGTCGTCCAGTGTACGGTCACCTTGTCAGCCTCAGTGAATTTATCCACCGCTACCGTGACCGGCACGTTTTTTTGCCCTTCATCGAGCTTGTTAGCAAAACCGATGTTTAAAACCGGCGCGGCGCAAACCACCTTGATGCCGGAATCGGCCTGACTGGAATAATTTGCACCCTGCTTGTTATCCCAGTACTCGCGCCCCGAAGCCTGACAGCGCAAGCCAAACCGGATATTGCCGGGCAGGGATTTTGTCGAACTGAGCTGGAAATTGATTTGGGCCTGCCAATACTCCTTATCATGTTCCAGCTTGCTGTGATAGCTTGCAGGCAGAGTTTGCCATACGCCGTCTTCGCCCGCCCAGATCACATCGACCCGTTTGTCATAGCATGCGCTATCCACTTGCATAAAAAAACTTAAGGTCTGATAGACGCCTGGCTTTTTTCGGGTAATCACATTCTCAACATACAGCAGTTGAATTTTGTCCATCCTTTGTCTCCGTGATTACTGCCCTAAAATACAAAAACTATTGCACCACGAAGGCACAAAGAACACGAAGTTTTCACCTTGATTTTCTTCGTGTTCTTCGTGCCTTCGTGGTGCTATTTTTTAAATTGTGACTTATGTGGCCTAAAACTCGACCCGATGTTTGAAGGATTGTAATCCCGAAAATTAATGTCCGGGAAAATATTATCCATGATCTCCAGCGCGGTCAAATAACGCTCATTGATCCGGTTCTTGCGGAAACTGTCGTGCAAATAGTTAAACCGGGCCAGATGGTCGGTGATGCGCTTGTTCGCATAGTCGATGGTTGTCCCCGATTTCATGATAAACGGCCAATCGGAGGCTTGCGCCAGCAAAACCGATCTGGCGGCCTGATTCAACGTCCGCGTCTGCAATGGGGTGAGCGCTAATCCCTGAACATCCAGCGCCAGCTTTTCCATCTCCAGTTCGGCCTTGTGCAGCAAAGGGTAAATCCAGCCATTGGTTTCATTGATCCAGTAACCGGAATAACCCTGATCGCCCCAGGTCGATGCGGCCGGTGTAGCGACTTGGGGTGCCGGCTGCTGTTTCAAATAATCGCCGCAAGTGGTTAGCTGCACGCCGCTGTTTTTTTCGCTTGCCAATCTCAGTACTGATTCCAGCCAGTACGTACCTTCAAACCACCAATGTCCGAACAGTTCGGCGTCGTATGGCGCAACAATCATCGGCAGCCTATCCATACTCGCGCTAAGCCGATCGCTTTGATGCCTGCGTTTTTCGATAAAATCCAGGGCATGTTCACGCGCCTTGATCCTTGCCTGCCTCGGGTTATAAATTTCCTTGGGCTGGTTCCCGCCGGTCACGCGATGGTATTTGATTCCGGTGTTGATGCGGGTTTTGCCATCGAGAATATAGGGGGCGATATAATCCAGCTCCCGCTCAAAACCAATGTCGCTGTAGTATTCTCGGTAATCGAAATCGCCCGGATAACCTTCCTGGCCGCTCCAGACCTGCCGTGATGACTCGGGGTCACGAGCAAATGCCGCAACACCATTGCCGCAATCAAGTGGCGCATAAACACCATTACGGGGGGCTTGACTGGCATCCATCACACCATGACTATCGACAAAGAAATACTCAATACCGGCATCGGCCAGCACCGTCTCCAAACCAGGATAATAGCCGCATTCGGGCAGCCAAAATCCGGTCGGGGTACAGCCGAAGTTAGCTTTAAGTATTGCGATACCGGTATTGACTTGGTTGCGAACTGCGGTTTCGCTGACATTGAGCAGCGGCAAAAAACCGTGAGTCGCGGCGGTCGTTATCAACTCCAACTTTCCGGTAAGATAGTGTTTTTTAAACGCCGCCAATAAATCGCCTTGATAGCGATCTTGATAAATAGTTAGCGCATTCTGGAAAAAGCGGCGGTAGAGTCGCGCTAATCTTTGGTACTCCGGCTGCTTGCGGGTTCTGATGATTTCCTTTTCAGCCAGTTCCAGCCGACTATGCAGATATTTCAAATAGCGTGTTTGTAACAAGTCATCACGCAGCATAGCCATCAACGTCGGCGACAACGACAGCGTCAGCCGATAATCCACGTTATCGTCGTGCAAGCGGTCGAGTACCCCGATCAGCGGCAGATAGCATTCGGTCATGGCTTCGAACAGCCAGTTTTCCTCAAAAAAACTGTCATGCTCAGGATGCCGCACATAGGGAAGATGTGCGTGGAGAATAATACTCAGGAATCCTTGCCCGTCACGCGGTAAGCTTTTGGTCATCACGCTTATTGGCTGATGCCTAGGCCTGAGGCGTTTTTGTTCAAGCTATAAGTTGGGTCTTGACGCCACGCCGTCTGTCCACCGTGGGCATGAATGATGTTCGAGTGTGCAAATTCAATAAAGCCGTGATCCGCACCACATTGGCCGATGGCGGCTGAATAAGCCGTGTCATCAACCGAGTTGGGTAAGAGTACTTGTTGATGCGTCGTAGAGCGAGCAATGGCTACGTCGAACCATGATGCTGTTTCGGGAGCTGCGCTTTCTTCTTCGGGTTGAGAATAAATTCTCAACGTGAGCTGATCGTTGTCATCGTTGGCGGGGCTAAAGACTTCCCGGTTTTCACCAAGATTCCAATACGCATAAAGATGCCCCGGATCGACCGGCAACAGCATTACAAATCCGTCTGGAACAGATTTGCATTTACCCGAAGGGTGTCGGGCAGGATAGCCCGACATAACCTCGGGAATATTGCTGGCCGGTTTCGGCGCAAAATCGCGGCCTATTTCCTCGCCTATATCCAACAGTTCGCTCGGGGTAAGCCTGATTTTTTCGGCAAGTTCCGGCATCGAGCTTGAAAAATATGGCGTAAAATTCCGACTGATTTCCAGGCTGATTTCGTGCATTTCTTCCGCCGATAGATTGATTTTAGAATTGTGTCCTGAATGCAAAAACGTCATCGCCACCCTTAAACGTTACGACTACCCTATCTTAAGCCCTTCCACCTACCTAAAAAATGCAGTCCCCGAAAAACAAGCCTAATCAAGTATACGTAGTAAATTCCGCAGGGTCTAGTCTGCGGCCCATTGAGGCGTTTTGCCTATAATTCATCAAAAAAGACAATAACACTTATAGCTTTATTTAAATCCTCTACGCTAATCCCTTGCTTCTCGGCCAACACAGCCTTGCATCTTGAGTCCAAGTTATTATTGCACCATACCAAAACATCAAACCTGTTTTTGCCAACTAACATTTTCCGTTGGTCTTGGATGTAGGCTTCATCAAAACCCAGCTCGGCAAACGTAGCTAAAATCCCTTCCGCTAAGCGATCCATTACTGTGTCTGTTTTTCTTTTTGTCCATTCTGCTTGTTTATCACTCATGATTTTTTCTTCTTTTGTTGGTGGATTCGAGGCATTTTAGGCTATTTTTGAGCAGGGTTAAACACTGTCCTACATTAAGCTACAAATGTCTTTACCGATAAATTCAGTCTATCGGCGACTTGAGTTTCGGATACCTATTAGCCGCATCAATACCGACCTTTATGATTTACAATATACTATTAGTTAAAAATAACAAGCCGACGACCCTGCTTACAAGAGCAAACGCTGTTAGCGCAAAATCTCACGTACACGAAAGTGGCATCTAAATTTTTGACTGTATTTTTTGAACATCACACCCTCGGAGCGATAAAGAATGAGCAACCATGTGACTTTGACCCAGTTTATCATTGAGCAGCAACGCGAGTTGCCGGGAGTATCGGGAACGTTTACCTCATTGCTGAACGATATAGTTACCGCCTGTAAGAAAATTTC
>JANYKK010000064.1 GCA_025361585.1 Methylobacter sp.
GTAGAAAGCGGCGATGATCCACGCCACGATGCAGACGGTATTAACAGGTGACGTCAGCCAGTCTATGGTTTGTTGATAGGGGGCGGTCAGACTCAAACCCAAAAAGTAGATTAACCAAAAAGACAACGGGATCAGCGCCACGGCTGTGACGCGCTGCATCCACCAGTGTGTGGTTCCGCTTTTTGCAGAACCCAGGCCCCGAACCCTGGATAACGGCGTTCTATAGTCCATAATATCCCCACGCAAAAGTCATTAAAGTCAGCGCCAATGAAGCCGCCAGTTCAATCATGGCATACCGGTTTAGCGTTTCAAGTTCAAAGCTATTGCCTGCATCCCAAATCAAATGACGAATGCCGTGACATAGATGGAAAAACAGCGCGTAAATAAAACCCCAGCACACCAGTTTAAATAACCATAGATTCATGACTTCCTGCATTGCAGCATATGAACCCGCACCGCCCGCCAACGCCGAAATAACATAAACAAACAAGATTAAACCGGCTGAAAGCATAACGCCGGTCATACGGTGGGTGATGGAAATAATGCCGGTTAAGGGCAGTCGGTAGACTTGCAAATGCGGGGACGTCGGTCTGTTAGTATTTGTCGCCATAGTGTTATCCGGTGGTTGTGTTTACTCAGTAGCCGTTCTGTTACCCGCCGACATAGCCGATGGAATCAGTTGAATCATGTTGTACCATATATTAATGACGGACGTTAAGTTAATAAACTGGAATTTCACGTTGATATATTAAAGGCTCTTCTCATCAAATCCATGCAAGCAAATATTAGCTTTCCAATTAAACTGCGTTATTTAACACACTAAAATAGGTCATATGCCACACTTTTATTTTTAGTTGATCCTTGGGTCTGATGAGATATTTTACTAACCTTGAATTTACTGGTCTTACGAGGCATTAGCAATGCTTGGCGCAATAACTGCTTAATATTAACTTCTGATACGGTTAAAATTTCTCGATCAGCTAGTAAATGCTTGCATTTTTACTATTTAGGCCGCGTGCCATCTCGCTTAAGGGCTTTGCCAGTGCCTCAATTGTTATAGTAGAATGCGCGATGTCATTGCGAGAGTAGACCGCTGTTATCTGTTTATGTTGATCCAGAATAGTCAGCTTAAAAAATCTTTCACACGACAAATAATAAATATTAAGGATAGTCATGATTCAATCGAAAAAAACATCTCTTGCGCTGGCTTTAAGCACTGCGTTCGCCGTTTACAGCGGCACTGCGCTGGCCGATCACGGCTCACTGGGTTTCGGAATTGGCACCGCATCGCCGATTATCACACAGCCCGGCGTCACGCTGCCATCCAATATGTGGGCCGTTGGTACCGTCACCCAATTTTCCAGCTTTAACAGCGCATCGGATCAACAATTGCTGGATTTGCAGAATGGCCCAAACCCTGACGTACATAGCGTGAGCACTTATTTGCAACCTTCAATATTTGCTGCTTACGGCCTTACCGATGATTTGACTTTCGGCATAAAAGTTCCTTATGTTTTCCGCACCGGAGTACGCTCACCCACTGCGATTGACCAGGACAATCCCGATGTTCGCTCAGTCGATACTTTAGGCGACCCCCATGGCTTTGGCGATGTGTCTATCTTTAGTCAATATCGTTTTTTCCATACCGCCGACAACTTAAATCATGTAGCACTGACTCTGGGCCTCAAAACTCCGACAGGTCAAACTGCCTTGGTAAACAATCAAGGCAACAATTTTGAGACGCATCATCAGCCCGGCAGCGGCTCATGGAACCCTTCAGCGGGTATTTCCTACACTCGCTTGATGGGCTCATGGTCGTTCGACACCAGCGCCATGTACACCATAGCAACCAGAGGCGCACAAGGAACTTACTTGGGCGACAACATCGGTTATAACATTGCGCTGTCTTACGCCTTCGGCGCACCCGCCCGCAACGCCTTCTTTTCTGCCAGCAATAATGCACCGTGGACGGCCGTTCTTGAATTCAATGGCGAGCGGCAAGCTTACCAAAAAACAGCTGCGGGGTATGATGCCAACTCGGGCGGTAATACAATCTATGTATCTCCGGGTATCAGATATTCCGGCGGCAAAAACTGGAACACCGCCTTATCGATAGGTACGCCGATAGTCCAAGATTTCAATGGCTATCAGACACCTGCCGAATACAGGATTACCTACCGCTTTGTAGTCGCATTCTAAACCTGTATTTTTACCGACGTTGGATAGCTTTTAAATGATAGATTTGCCTAATTTTCCGATTACCAAAAGTGTCAGCAGAGCATCCGAAAAAGGGTTTGTTAGGCGGTTATTAGGTCACATACTGCTGCTTGGCGTATTCGCTCTGAGTGGCTGTAGCCAACTCAATCATGACCATCTTAAAGCCGGAACGGCCGATTACAGCCATTATCCTGCCGGAGGCGGTCTGTTCGTCACCGCCACATTCGGCCCCGATGGCCGGTTGTGGCGAATCGTGCCGGAAAAACACCACGTCTATGTCGATTACTCTACCAATCTTGGCAAAACCTTTAGCGCGCCCGTACTCATTAATACGGAAAACCAACACATCAAGGTAAGCGGCGAAAACCGACCCGGCATCGCCGTGGATCGCTCAGGTCGGATCTACGTTACTTATGCGGCCGAAGGCGCTCAGCCGGTCACAGTCTACTTTAGTATGTCCGCCGATAACGGCCACAGTTTTTCAGCGCCATTGCCATTAAGCGACAAAGCGTCTGAAGCCAATTCTTTTCAAGCCCGTTTGGCTTTGAATCCGGCAGGCCAAGCCTATGTTTTCTGGCATGACGAGCGCAACCGCACCGACTGGAAGCAACCTGGAAACTCGATTTATTACACGACTATCAGCGGACAAAGCAGCCTTAACTTTGTCGCCCAAAAGCTTTCCGACACTCTCTGCGATTGCTGCCGTATTGCCGCAGCTTTTGATAATGCCGCGCAGCCGGTTTTATTGGCGCGCTTTATTTATCCTGGGGGCATTCGCGATCATGGTCTGATCAAAACCCAAACCGAGGGTAAGAAACCGATGGAATTGCGCGTCACTTTCGACCAATGGGCTATCGAGGCCTGTCCCGACCACGGCCCGGCAATTGCGTTCAGCGACGATAAATACCATATCGCTTGGTTTACTCAGGGCAGCGTGCGCCAGGGATTGTTCTACGCTTATTCGACCGACCAGGGACAGCATTTTTCAAATCCGTTAGCACTCGGCAACCCTGGAAAACTGCCCAGCCACCCCGATGTTATGGCTAAAGGCAAACGTATCTTTCTGACCTGGACCGAGTTTGACGGTACGAAAACCCAGCTTTGGGTCATGCAATCCAACGATGGCGGCCAGACTTGGCAACCTGCCAAATCCATCGCAGAGAGCACTGCTGAAGTCGACTTCCCGTTTTTGCTGAGCAACAATAAAGATGTTTTCGTCTCATGGAACAGCAAAAATGAAGGTTATCGTTTAATTCCGGTAAACTGAACCGTCCACCACTTTAAAACATCATCATGCCCTTAAAAAAACTCGCTTCTGGTTTATTGTTTCTCCTTTTAGCTTTCCTAAACACGCCTGTACAGGCTGAGCCTTCTGCCTTCACCTCGGGTAGTTATCAGCAAATACTAGCCAGTAACGCCAATCAGCCGTTCATGTTGGTTATTTGGTCGGTAAACTGCTCCTCCTGCCTGAAAGACATGGCGTTATTAAGCAGCATCCATCATAGCAGGCCGGAGATCAAGATGATCATGCTGGCGGCAGATGAGTTATCCGCCGCCGATCAAGTTCAGCAAATCCTGGAAAAGAATCAATTATCCGAGATTGAAAGCTGGGTTTATGCCGAAGAAAATACCCAGAAACTGCAATTTTCTATCGATCCAAAATGGTATGGCGAATTGCCCAGAACCTATTTCTTCGATAAGGCACATCAACGCACCGGGGTCAGCGGCGTGTTGTCTAAAGAAGACTATGATGCGATGTTCGCCAAAATCTTAAAATAAGTACATTTTTAAGCCCCGGACAAAAAGTTACGTTAAAATAGCCGGTATATCAGAAACTACCGGTCATTTTTTATGTTCAAAAAAATATTCCCAGTTCTGGCAACTGCCTGCCTATTAAGCGCCTGTGTTACCAGCCCTACCGGCAGAAGCCAATTCATGTTCTTGTCCGATTCACAAGTCGACCAAATGGGCTTGCAGGCTTTTGATAATTTAAAAAAACAAAAACCTATCAGCACTAACAGCAAATACAATCAACTGGCAACCTGCATAGCGGGAGCCATTACGGGGGCCAATGCCCAGCAAACCGGCGGCAACTGGGAAGTCGTGGTGTTTGAAGATGCCTCGCCCAACGCCTTTGCCCTGCCCGGCAATAAAATCGGCGTACATACCGGAATGCTCACACTGGTCGACAATCAGAACCAATTGGCGGCGGTCATCGGCCATGAAATCGGCCACGTTCTCGCCAAACACAGTAATGAGCGTGCCTCACAGGAAATGGCGGTTAGTTCTGGCATGAGCATCATCCAGGCGGTCAGCGCACCGCAAACGACTATGGGTCAAACGGCGCTGGGTCTGCTGGGCGTTGGCGCTCAATACGGTATATTGATGCCTTACAGCCGCATCCATGAAAGCGAAGCCGACATGATCGGCGTGGATTTAATGGCGAAATCCGGCTTTGAGCCAAAGCAAAGCATTAACTTGTGGCAGAAGATGGAGCAGGCTTCGCAAGGCCAGCAACCGATAGAATTCATGTCGACTCACCCTTCTCATGAGACGCGCATTCAGGACTTGGTAAGGCATATGCCGCATGCCACTGAGCTATTCCAGCAAGCTCAAGCTGCGGGCAAACAACCGCATTGCAACTAACCGATGACCCCCAATTTAAAGCACTTACACCCCTACCCGTTCGAGAAACTGGCGCAACTTAAACAAGGCATCGTTCCGCCTGCGAATAAGCCGCATATCGCCCTGTCTATGGGTGAGCCAACCCATACTACGCCGCATTTAATTCAGGAAGCGCTGTTAACCCATTTGCACGGCTTGGCTAACTATCCGACCACCAAAGGCATACCGGAACTCCGGCAGGCAATTGCCAAATGGATCAGTGGGCGCTTCCAGATTCCGGATGATGCTGTTAATGCTGAAACCCAGGTTTTGTCGGTCAACGGCACGCGCGAAGCGTTGTTTTCCTTTGCCCAATGCCTGATTGACCCGACCAAGGTTTCTCCCGTGGTCATTATGCCGAACCCGTTTTACCAGATTTATGAAGGCGCGGCTTTGCTGGCGGGGGCTGAACCCTATTATCTGAACACGCTGGAAGACTCCGGTTACTTGCCGGATTTTGACGCAGTGCCTGATGAGATATGGCAGCGTTGTCAGCTGATTTATATATGCTCGCCCGGCAACCCGACCGGCTCGGTGATCGATCAAGCCAGCCACGAAAAACTGCTCAAGCTGGCGGAAAAACATGACTTCGTAATTGCCTCCGACGAGTGCTACACCGAGATCTATGACGACGAAACCAACCCGCCGCCGGGCTTGCTGCAAACGGCCTATAACATGGGCAACACAGCATTCAAGCGCTGTGTTATTTTCCACAGCTTATCCAAACGCTCCAATGCACCGGGTTTGCGCTCGGGTTTTGTCGCGGGCGACGCCGAACTATTGAAACACTATTTTCAATACCGGACTTATCACGGCTGCGCGATGCCCTTGCCTACCCAACATGCCAGCATTCAAGCTTGGCAGGATGAGCAGCATGTTGTCGAAAACCGGCGTTTATACCGTGAAAAATTTGCGGCTTTTATCGACATACTTGGTGACGTTTGCACTGTCATCAAGCCGCCTGCCAGTTTCTATGTCTGGTTGAAAATCCCCCTGCCTGCGGCTTCCCCCTTTTCCAAAGGGGGATCAATGGCAAACCATGCTGCGAACGAAAATACACACGCACTTGCCTCCCCCTTTGAAAAAGGGGGGTCGAGGGGGATTTCAGATACCGAATTCGCAAAGCAGCTGTTCGCCCAACAAAACATCACCGTGCTGCCCGGCAGTTACTTATCCCGCGATTGCGATGGCGTTAATCCCGGCCTTAACCATGTCAGAATTGCCCTGGTTGCGCCCTTGGATGAATGCATAGAAGCCGCGCAGCGCATCAAAAGTTTCCTTAACTCTTTATAAATTAAAGCCATGTCACAACTAGAAAATATCATTAACGACGCCTTTGAGAACCGCGCCAATATTTCACCTGCCAGTGTTTCCGCCGAAGTACGCTCAGCCGTTGAAGAAGCGATCAACTTATTGGACAGCGGCAAAGCCCGTGTCGCTGAAAAAACCAGCGGCGCATGGGTGGTCAACCAATGGCTGAAAAAAGCTGTGTTACTGTCGTTCAGAATCAACGAAAACCGCGTCATGGAAGGCGGCAACAGCCGTTATTACGACAAGGTTGAGGCAAAATTCAGCACCTACTCACCGGAAGACTTTGCAAACTCCGGCGTACGCGTCGTGCCTAATGCCGTTGTTCGTCACGGTGCTTACGTTGCTCCCGGCGCTATCTTAATGCCATCATTCGTCAACATCGGCGGCTATGTAGACAGCGGCACCATGGTTGACACTTGGGCCAGCGTCGGCTCTTGCGCACAAATCGGCAAGAACGTGCATCTTTCCGGCGGCGTCGGCATCGGCGGTGTTTTGGAGCCTTTACAAGCAGGCCCAACGATCATTGAAGACAACTGCTTTATCGGCGCACGTTCTGAAATCGTCGAAGGCGTTGTCGTTGAAGAAGGCTCGGTTATTTCGATGGGCGTTTACATCGGCCAAAGCACCAAAATCTACAACCGCATGACCGGCGAAGTCAGCTATGGCCGTGTACCGGCAGGTTCAGTCGTGGTTGCAGGCAACCTGCCATCAGCAGACGGCAAATACAGTTTGTATTGCGCGGTTATCATCAAGCAGGTTGATGAAAAAACGCGCAGCAAAACCGGCATCAATGAGTTGTTGAGGGATTAATCGTGCAAACAGGAATAATGTACAAGGAAATTTATGAGTATTGAATTGCTCCCGGACTTTATTCGTGAAAATTATGAAGTGCATGAATGGAAACACTCGTGCGCCATTCTAAAAGAGGATTTTCCTGAAGAATGGGAAGACATTATCTCTGTATTACACGAATTTCGCTTATACAAAAGCTGGATAACCAATCCAGGTGGAAGGAAATCCCAAATTTCTGAATCCATCGACTCTTATCTTTATCAACGTGGCTGGGTGGAAAAAGAATTTAATACTCAAGTGGTTGTTGATGAGCATACGATGGACACTCCAACACACAAAGTGGATTGCTTTAAAAACAGAGTCGCTCTTGAAATTGAGTGGAACAACAAAGACCCTTTCTATGATCGCGACTTAAATAATTTTCGCTTACTTTTTGATCTTCGAGCCATTAGTGTAGGAGTTATTATTACGCGATGCGCTGAGCTACAAGAGATATTCAAAGAATTAGGTCGAGGCTCATCTTATGGAGCATCAACTACCCATATGGGTAAACTCCTTCCACGTATTGAAGGCGGCAGTGGCGCAGGTTGTCCATTGTTGGTTATCGGTATATCTAAAAAACTATATGTTGAGGATGAATAGCCATGAAAGCATCAGACGACCTTTTGAACAGTGTTGGTAAGAAAAAATTCGCTACCGTTCTAGCTGATCCTCCCTGGCAGTTCCAAAACAGAACGGGGAAAATGGCACCTGAACATAAAAGACTGCAACGTTATCCAACCATGTCGCTTCAAGAGATAAAAGACCTCCCGGTTGAAGCCATTGTTGCGGATACAGCCCATCTCTATTTATGGGTACCCAATGCACTATTAGCGGAAGGTATGCAGGTTATGGAGCATTGGGGATTTACTTATAAGACCAATCTAATCTGGTACAAAGTTCGTAAAGACGGCGGCCCTGATAGACGAGGCGTTGGCTTTTATTTTAGGAATGTAACGGAAATAATTCTTTTTGGTGTTCGCGGAAAGAATGCGCGTACTTTGCAGCCCGGACGCAGCCAAGAGAACATTATTTCATCAAGAAAGCGGGAGCATAGCAGAAAGCCCGATGAACAATATGATCTCATCGAAGCATGTAGCCCTGGACCTCGTATTGAACTGTTTGCACGAGGCCCAAGAAAAGGATGGATTGTCTGGGGTAATCAAGCGGAAGAATACACACCGGACTGGGAAACATATTCAAATCACTCTCAATCTACTGTCGTTCCATTTCAGAAAAGCGCTAAAGCCTTGTAGAAAAATCAACGCTGAGTAATTTTGCAGGCTGGACTTTCAACCCCAGCCTACAGAGAACTACTAGCCACAACCCAATAACAAACCATGATTAACAACGATGTATTACGCCGGGTACGCTATGCTTTAGAGCTTAAAGACCAGACCATGATCGAGATCTTTGCATTAAGCGACGTAGAAATAAGCCGGGATGAGTTACTCAAACTACTCAAAAAAGACAATGAGCCTGATTACGTCCCGCTTAACAACAAGCTGATGGAGCAATTTTTAGACGGCCTGATTATCTATAGAAGAGGCAGGCAGGAGAATCCACCCGAGCCGCCCAAAAAACCGGAGCCGCTAACCAATAACACCATACTGAAAAAACTGAGAATCGCTCTGGAGTTTAAAGAAGAGGACATGCTTAACACTTTAAAACTCGCAGATTTTGAATTGTCCAAAGGCGAACTCAGCTCTTTTTTCAGGCAAAAAGACCACAAACATCACCGGGAATGCGGCGACCAGATTTTAAGAAACTTCTTGCAAGGCCTTACCATCCGTTTTAGAGAACAAGACTGATACCCCTTTAACTTACCCAGGCTAATACCATGAGCGAAAAAATATCCAGCAACGCGATCATCTACGCCACGCTCGCTTTAAACAGCGAAGTCGCCCTGCAACACGAATATCTGGAGTCCGATGATGTCCCCGCTGACGAGCGTGAAAACGAAGAAGAAATCCTGGCCGATCTGGAACAAGCTTTCATGGAGTTTGTCGATCTTTACAAAAACCGCTGCAAAACAGACAATCAATTGCCTAGCATAGACGAATTACTGAACAGCCAACTGTAACCCATGCATACGCTTTACGGCATAAAGAACTGCGACACCGTCAAAAAAGCGCGCAGCTGGCTGGATCAGAACGCCATAGCCTATCGGTTCCACGATTATAGAACCGATGGCTTAACGCCTGAACTGCTACAGCATTTTACCGAGCATTTGGACTGGAATAAACTGCTTAACCGCAGCAGTACCAGCTGGCGGCAACTCAGCGCCGTGCAGCAAAGCGACCTGACCCAGGAAAAAGCCCTGCAACTGATGCTGGCGACGCCTACCCTGATTAAACGCCCGATTTTGGATGCTGGCGACAAACTAATTCTTGGGTTTAATGCCAAGGATGGTGGATATGCGGCAAGCCTGCCCATCCATATCGACTAAAAGCTTCAATAACATACACGGATTATTTATTCACCACGAAGGCACGAACGACTGTACGGATACAGGAGGTAGAGCAATGCAGGAGCAATTGCCGAGGACGCGAAGAAATTCTAGCTTAAAACTTCGTGCTCTTCGTGCCTTCGTGGTGATAAGCCTTAAATTAAAATATATCGCAAATTAACCGAATGACTATGAGCGACACACTAGAACTTCTTAAAGACCTTATCAGCCGCGAATCGGTCACCCCAAAAGACGCGGGTTGCCAGGATGTGCTGGCCACGCGTTTGACCAAACTGGGCTTCAGCGAAGAACGCCTGGACTCTGAAGACACCCAAAACATCTGGCTTAGACGCGGCGATGCCAACCCGCTGCTGACCTTCCTCGGCCATACCGATGTTGTGCCTACCGGCCCGTTGGAAGCCTGGGTTTCGCCGCCGTTTGAGCCGACGATTCGTGACGGCAAGCTTTACGGCCGCGGAGCTGCCGATATGAAAGGCGGCATCGCCTGTTTTATTACCGCCGTCGAGCGTTTTATCGCCAAGCACCCGGATCACCAAGGTTCTATCGCAGTGCTGATGACCAGCGACGAAGAAGGCATCGCCACTAACGGCGTGGTCAAAGTCGTCGAGGTGCTGGAACAGCGCAACGAGAAAATAGACTGGTGCCTGGTCGGCGAGCCATCCAGCGACAAGAAAATCGGCGACGTGATCCGCGTCGGTCGGCGCGGCTCTTTATGCGCCAAACTAACCATTAAAGGCATACAAGGCCACGTCGCCTACCCAGAACTTGCCGACAATCCGATACACAGCTTCGCCCCGGCGTTAAAAGACCTGACCGAGGAAGTTTGGGATCACGGCAATGAATTTTTCCCGCCGACCAGCTTGCAAGTTTCCAATATCAATGCCGGAACCGGCGCGGAAAACATCATCCCCGGCAGCGTGGCCGTTCAGTTCAACCTGCGTTTTTGCACCGAACTGGACGAGGAAACCATCAAGCGGCGCACCTGCGCCATACTGGACAAATACGATTTCAAATACCAACTGGAATGGCGCTTGTCCGGCAACCCGTTCCTGACCGCACCGGGCGCATTAACCGACGCTGCCCATGCCGCAATCAAAACCGTGACCGGCTTTGAAACGCTTGACGACACCGGCGGCGGCACCTCGGACGGACGATTCATCGCTCCGACCGGTGCGCAGGTTATCGAACTCGGGCCGTTGAATGAAAGCATCCATAAAATCAATGAACATATCGGCGTAGAAGATTTGGAAATTTTGTCCGCCATTTATGAGCAGATATTGGTAAATTTGTTGGTGTAGAGTGTGTTTCGCATTGCGCCGAATGACACTTAACGCATGATAATAACTGATAAACATTTTGAGCAAATTGGCTGGATAGGATTCATCCTGATCGTTGCTGCCTATTTGTTTGTTACGATCAAAGTCCTGGATGTCAGTTCCACCGTATACCATCTGATGAATTTGACTGGGGCTTTATGTATGGTAGTCAACGCCAGACATAACAAAGCCAAACCGCTATTTTGGCTGAACCTGGTTTGGTCTTTAATTGCTGTCATTGGTTTGTTCCGAATAAATTGAACGTCAGTTGGTGGGAACCGTTCACGAAAAACACCAACCCCAGTAAAACCGGAACCTTACCATGCTTGAACACTTGCGTTTATTAAGTCGTTACAACCAATGGCTGAACGACAAGCTCTACACCGCCGCGGGCCAATTGCCTGCCGACGAACTTGCCAGAGATCGCGGCGCATTTTTCGGTTCGCTGCTGGGCACCCTGAACCACATCTTGGTGGCCGATATTATCTGGCTGCAACGCTTTTCCGGGCATCCAGCGCAACATCCTGCGCTGGATCAGATTCGCGGGATGCCCAAACCGCTAGCCTTGGCGCAAACGCTGATTGATAACTTTTCTGCATTAAGCGAGGAGCGCCGGAAGCTAGATGCTACGATCATAAGCTGGTGCGAGCAACTCGACGCCTCCGATCTGAACCATCCGCTGGCCTACCGCCACATGAAAGGCGAGGCGTCAGTCAAAAACTACGCCAGCCTGATGCTGCATTTATTTAATCACCAGACCCACCACCGAGGCCAAGCAACCACCCTATTGTCACAACAGGGATTGGATGTTGGCGTTACCGATTTACTGGCGTTGATAGCATCGGAGTGAGGTGCTCCGCTGTTTGCTAAACCCCTGAATTTTCCTGGCCTGCTTGGTTCCTGCGAGATAAATATGTAATACCAATCATCACCAACGCCGCTATCAGCAAAAACGTAAACAAATACCGGCCCCAATGTATTTTGGTTTCTGCCGTGCCAACGACAAACGGCAAATGGGTATCCAGCTTTTCGCCGTCTTGAACGATAGTCACATGCGCCAGATAATCGCCCGCGCCATATTGGGTAAAATCAATATCCGCTTTAACCGTGCCGGTTTTGGTTTTCTGCGGCTCCTGATAAAAAATGCGCGTGCCTTCCGGCTCCTTAGTCACTTCAAATTCTACCGAGACATCCCTGAGTTTTTTGCCCTCATAATCGAAAATTAGGTTAGTCAGCCCCACATTCGGGATAAAACGGCAATATCCCTCGTTTTGGCTAAAGGTCGGCGTATAAGCGGTAAAATGGACTTTTTCGGTGCCGACCTTGAAGCGGCAAATATCAACTTCATCCTTAGCGCCACGGTGGCTGTAGCTAGGTGCAGAAAACGACAGGCTTAAAAATAATGCCGTCAGAACAGTCCAAAACCGGGATGTTTTAGTAGTCGAACGATTTTTGAAGGGTTCCGATAAAGTTGCTTGCAGATGTGTTTGCATTTCTAAATCTCTCTTTTGACAGGCCGGAAAATAGCGTAAAAACAACGCCGTGAATAAAGGCTAATAAGCGAAAGCTACATTAAACTTTATAAAAAATATATCGTCAAACCTTGGTAAAAGTTTCTAGCCAATAACGAGGGAAAAGTACTTAGAACTCTCTCCCAGATGCTGTGTGGAAATGAGGCGATTTAGCCGCTTATCTTGATTGTAAGCCTTGGCTGATATACAGCTACAGAAAAACAATGCAAAATACAATTCAGTACGCGACGCACTATGCGTGTTAGATGCCAACAAAAATCTTTTCGAATTTAAACTGAACTATCTAATGCGCAACAGGACTCCGTATTGTTTACGTCATACTGCATGAACCGCTTCGCCATGCGATATGACGAATTTTGATAGCGAAGCTTCTTCTTTAAAGGCAGACAATTATGAAAAATATTTTTAACTACATGTGTGCAATATTTTTATTTATTAGTAATGTTGCACTTGCTGACACTAACGACAATTTATCAGCTAAGGCATTGTCGGCATGGACTAATCAAAGCGGTTCTACTTTATCCATAGATACAGTAAATCCAAATGGGCAACTAACTGGCCACTATGTCAATCGAGCAGCAGGGTATGAGTGCCAAAATATCGCTTACCCGGTAACTGGATGGATTTATAATAATTCGATCACTTTCACAACTATTTGGAAAAGTTCAATAGAATCATGCAACTCTATCACTTCATGGACGGGGTTTTATTATCAAGGCAAAATATCCACCCTTTGGCAACTAGTGATAAATGGCTCAACAAACACGAACCAAATATTGCAAGGAACTGACGTGTTTACGCCAAACGCGGCACTTGAGAAAAAATCTCTGCTTCCGTCAAAATAAAACTGATCGGGCAGAGGCACACGGAATGCCGCTGGTTCCCGAGCTTGGGCTTGTGAACCAGCGTAATATCAAGTAGAAGTCGGGTATCCTGATAGGGATGGTCCTCGTCCCTCAGCCCATTCTACGCACTTAAACTCACCAATATTAAAAAATATTCACTGATAACGTTTACCTTGATGCTCTAGCCAACCGGCCTGATGAGCGCCTTTGGGATCTTGATGCGTCCAATGTACGACGCCGCCCTTTTCGTTCCATTCGTATTCGCCATAAAATTGAATAGAATCTCCTTCCCGAAGAGAGCTAATTCTAGGAGCAAGATCGATATTATGAGCGATTAATAACGTTTGACCGGAAGGGTAACTTAATTATGAATTTTTGATGCCTACTGCCGTTGTTATCGTCTGGCAGTAACCTAATGACAACACCTTGCCCGGAAACCTGAGAATGACTTTCCTGGGTTGAAAATGCATAGCTGTATTGACTGTAAAAAAGCGTATAGCCGGTGAATAACACCGCAACCAGCAAGAGTCTTTTCATGTGTTTAGCCTAATATTTTTGTGATGATCCAGTAAAGTGGCGGCACTTAATCAACGCAAAACGTTTCGAACGGGGGAGCATGCCCCGTCCGGCTTCTACTGGAACAACTACAGCACAATCCTCCGCAGATGGAATGCCTCTGCCATCGGTTCGTTGCTGATCGTCAGTATCGCGGCATCAGGCAGTTTTTTGGCTATCAAATTCAGCATTTTCATTTCGCAGGAGGAATCAAGCGAGTCCATCGCCTCCTGCAACAAGATCCACTTGGGCTGCTGCAACAGCAACCGAACCACACCCAGGCGCTGTTGTTGTTCGCGGGAAAGCGCACTGGCCCAGTTGTCTGCGTTATCGAGTTGCTCCTGCAATTCTTCCAAGCCAACCGACACAAGCGCCTCATCAAGCGCAGCCTCGGTATATTCCATGTGGGTGGACGGATAACAAATCGCCGCCCGCAAGGTTCCGGTCGGCAAATAAGGCCGTGGCGGCATAAAAAACACCGGTTCACCCGGCAACTCAATAACTCCTTCTCCCCACGGCCAAAGACCGACTATCGCCTTGAACAACTTGGAACCGGTAAAAACATTGCCGGTAACCAATACCCGTTCCCCCGGCCTGATTTCTTCATTGATAGTCGATACGCAGACCACGCCGTCGAGCCTGATAATGGACAAGTCGCAAAGACGCAGCACATTCTGTTCGGTTTTTTTCAAGTGAATTCGATGCGGATCATAACGGACGATTTCCTGCTCCAACCGACCCAATCCATTCACCAATCCCAACACCCGTTCAACCGAAGCCCGCCATTCTGCGACCTTGGCCATATTATCAACCGGCCAGGACAATGCTCCGGCCGTTTGCTGAAATGCCTGGGCGGATTGCATCAAGGCGCCGAGCGGGATGCTCCCCAGAATATAGCGGGGCGCAGACACCAGAATGGGAAATGCCATCGACAACACCGAATAGCCTGAGGTGAGCATGAACAGATGCGACCAAGTCAGGGTTTGCCGCTGCCAAGCGTGGACAATATCCTTAAAAAGCCCAACGAAACGACGCTGCTCATTGGCCTCTCCATGAACCAGCGCTATCGCCAGAGAGTTTTCCCGCGCGGTTACCAAGCCGAACCGGAAGTTGGCTTCCACGGTTTGCCGGGCATCAGTCGCCATAGTATAAGGCCGACCCAGCCACCAGCCCAACGAGGAAGCACATGCCGCATAAATTATGGCCAACCAAAGCAAATGCCCGTGTATGGGGATTTCAACAAACAACAAATCAAGCGTAACGGTGCCGGACAGCGTCCAGAGGATTTTAGAAAAACTGATCAGAACCAACGTACAATAAATTAACGAGTGGCATAAATCGATAGTCGCTTCAGTCGCAATGCGGACATCTTCGGCGATACGCCCATCCGGGTTATCGTGCGCACCCTCCCCTTGAATATGCGTAACCAGATAATGGCGGCCATCGGTCATCCATTTGCCGATCAAATCCTGTGTCAACCAGCTGCGCCAATCGAGTTGCAAGCGCCGTTTGATTTTAAAATGGGCGGTGGTGACCGCTATATTCGCGCCGAAAATCAGTATGATCAGGCCGATCTGGGTAAACAACCCGCCCATCGACCGCTGTTCAAGCGCATTGAAAAGGTCGGCGCTCCATTCCGTAATCAAAACAGCAATACCGATCTGCATCATAGTGAGCATCAGCAAAGCCAGCGCCAGACTGCGAATGGTGGACTTGTTTTCAGAATACCAAAAAGGCCCCGCTAACCGAATGAATTGAATGAAAAATCCGTTTGAAAATTGCAAAGGAAAACTCCGAGTTAGGGTGAAATAAATAACCGGCTTTTTATTATTCTAGTGCGCCCGTTTTTTGCCAACTATGATTCTAATGGAATTTGTCAGGTTTTTACACCTTTGTAACCTAATTAATGCAAACTCATCGGTCGCACTGATAAATTCCCGGTGCATTTGTCAGCAATTTGGCAGCGTCAGCTCAGCAATACCGCATTGATGTTGATGCATATCCTTGTCCAATTGCTTGAGTTTTGGCTCTATCGCCACGCCAATCGATAATTGCGGCAAGGAAGCATCCAGCTTCTCGCGGACTTCGCGTTGGCCTATCGACACATTAGCCTGTTGCAGCGCCGTGATAAATGAGCTTTGGCGATTTAACTGCTCCTTGAACACCGCTTCGCCAAAATAAGTAAATTCCGATTCTGTGCCGCAGCCGAACGAGGTTTTATCGACCGCCGCGGCAGTCGCCACCAGCGTTGTCGGCCCTTGCAAAGCGTTGACAAAGCCGCCCGAATAACACGCGGAAATAACGATCACGCGCCATTTAATTCCGGCCTCGTCGAGCATCGCCTTAAGTTTTTCAGGGGTAATATCATTTAACGCCAGCGGCCAAAACAAAACCGACAGTTCATGGTTTTTAGAACCGTGGCTGGTTAAATACACCAATAAAACGTCCTGCTCGGTATCCATCAATTTGCCGATGCGCTTCAAGGTCAAGGCAAGATTAGTGGAAGTCGCCAGCGGTGTATGCTCCAGCGTATGCAAGTGGTTAACCAGATTGATCGAATGACCCTGGGTATCGAAACGCTGATCCAGCAATTGTTTGACATAACCGACTTCTTTGGAGAAAACGTCTTCGGTCGCGTAACCGGCAAAACCGACAAAGAAAATATCGACGATTTTTTTCCGTTGCGGCTGCAATTGAGCCAGCGCTTTATCGAGTATTGCCGGTTGACTGTACATTAATGTCTCGGCATCCAGCGCCCTGTATGCGGCGTAGGGATCGGCCTCGTCCGGCGTTTCCTCGGCAAACCAAAACGGGCTATATTTCCCGAAAAACAAGGGGGATACGCTTAGCGCCATAGTCATCAACACTAACGCAGTTGCGGTCAGCCACTTTAAACGCCCGCTGACCAAATACAGCACCCTGCCCAGAACGGCGATGACATAGATCGATAATAAATGGGGTAGCCATTGCGATTGTAAGTACGGATGAGCTAACGCCTTTTCCAGTGCTATCGAAAACGGCCCGAAACTATAAACCATGACACCGATTTGCAAGACGGCAAAGTCCCTACGCAGCAGCTTACCGATCAGATAGGCCGCGAGAAAAAAGCAGGCCAAATTGAGCGTATAGGTAGGCAAGGCGTACAGGTTGAATTCCGGCTTCGGCAACACCTGCGCATAATCGGAAACGATTTCAAGTAGGCCATCCAGCATCACCAGCAACACAAGCTGATCGAGACTAAACCTGAAATCGCTGAGCTCACAGGATCGGAAAAGCGCGAGACGCAATCCCGACTTTAAGTTGCTGCTAAAATTATTATTCAATAGGATCATAATAAAATAAACATCGGCTCTACGCCGTTGAATGACGGGCTACTACTTTTCATTTGTCTAAGTATAGTTTTAAATCATGATGACACCAAAGTAGCCGACTGATTCCATCCCATGCACTAACGAACGGCATTATGGCATTTACGAAGACGAATTTACTCAGCCCGCAAAGCCTCCAACGGCTCCAACTGGGCGGCTTTCATGGCTGGCGCCACTCCGGCAGCTATGCCGATCAGCAGTGAGACCATAAAGGCCGCGACGATATAAGCCCAGGCCAGTTCCACCGGCAAGGCGGGCAACGCGGCATCGAGAATCTTGACGATGGTTATGCCCAGCAACACGCCGCACAGTCCGCCTGCGCCACTAAGCGCCAAAGCCTCGCAGAGGAACAGCTGGAAGATGGTTTTGCGTTCTGCGCCTACCGCCCGCAGTAGGCCGATTTCTGATATACGTTCGGAAACCGCGATGGTCATGATAGTCAAGATGCCGACCGAACCGACCAGCAATGAAATACCGCCCAACGCCGCCACCGCCAAGGTCAGGATATTCAGGATGGAATCCATTTTTTTGAGCATCTGGTTCTGGGTAACGAGGGTAAAATCTTCTCTGCCGTGCCGGGCAATCAAGTTTCGTTTGATGGCTTTTTCTACGCGCTCAACTGCCGCATTGCTTTTATAAAGCAGGTGGATTTCCATCAGGCTTTCCCGATCGAACAGTTCCAGTGCCTTGGCGGCGGGGATGTAAATGCTGTCATCCATGTCGAAGCCGATCATCTGGCCTTTTTTTCCCATCACGCCGATCACCCGAAAACGGTCGCTGCCGATTCGGATACGCTCACCTAGAGGGCTGACCGTACCAAACAGTTCGGTCGCCAATTTATGGCCTAATACCGCAAAAGCGCGGGGATTGCTTTCCTCTTCCGGCAAAAATCGCCCGCTACTGATCTTGGTTTTCCATATCTCCGGCACCGCAGAACCGACCCCCAACACGTTGGTGCGCCGC
Source organism: Methylobacter sp. (assembly GCA_025361585.1). Lineage (GTDB taxonomy): Bacteria > Pseudomonadota > Gammaproteobacteria > Methylococcales > Methylomonadaceae > Methylobacter_A. The sequence continues at coordinate 18,073 of JANYKK010000064.1, forward strand.
TGTTTTTCCCCGGCTTCAATGCGCGCATTGCCTTGCACTATCGGGGATACGGCAATAATGTTTTCCACTTTGCTTAAGCTGACCACATCGGCTAGAACTAAGGGCCTGACCGTGCTTATCGATGCACCCGACACGCCGAAAGTGGTGATTTTACCGGGATGAACGCCAATCAGGTTGGTGCCGAACTGGGTGAATTCGGCCATCACAAAGGTATGTATGCCGCGACCTATCGAGGTTAATACGACCACCGCCGCTATGCCGATAATCAGCCCCAACGCGGTCAGTACCGACCGTAGTTTGTAGCTGACAACCGTCCGGTATGACAATGAGATTAAGTCGACGTAGCGCATCTTTTACCGCTTCGCCAATGCGACAATGGGATCGAGATTGGCCGCTTTTCTGGCCGGTAATACGCCGAACAGCAACCCGGTAAACAACGACACCGCCAATGCGGCCAGCAATGCCCAACCCGGCAGTTCCATCGGAAAATCCGGATAGAAAGCCTGTAAAACACCAATGGTTAGGTAGCCCAGCATCACGCCCAACACGGCTCCTGCCAGCGACAACATCGCAGCTTCTGACAAAAACAGCCACAGCAGCTGCCGCTTGGTCGCGCCTAATGCTTTCAGCAAGCCGATCTCGGAAGTGCGTTGCGTGACGCTGACCAGCATCACATTCATCACCAATACTCCGGCCACCGCCAAGCTGATTCCTGCGATGCTGGCGACGGTCAGGGTCAACGCAGTCAATATTTTGTCGAAAGTGCTGACCACGCTGTCCTGAGTAATCAGCGTCACATCGTCCTCGCCTTCATGACGGGCCTTGATGATAGTCTTGATTTCATCAACCGCCTTGTCCATGTCCGGCTTGGATTTGGCTTCGATCAGCACCCGAAATAATGAATGGGTATCGAACAACGCCTGTGCGGAAGCCACCGGAATAATCACAATTTCGTCAAAGTCGATGCCGACCGATTGGCCTTCCGACGCCAGTACGCCGATCACCCTAAAGCGCCGGTCATTGATGCGCAGCCATTGCCCCAACGCCGGTTGATTAGCGAACAGCTCATTGCGTATAGTTTGGCCGATCACGCAAACCGATTCGGCTTTATCGATCTCGGTTTGCGGCAGGAAACTGCCCTGCGCCACGGTCAAACGGCGCACCCGTCTTAAGGCGTACGTTGAGCCGATAACATTGGTTTCGCGCTCCAGACCCAGCGATGATACCGGCGCGGAACCGATGGTCAGAGGTGCGATGGCGGCAATACGATGGCTACGGAATAAAGCTTCAGCATCATCCAGCGTCAAGTCCCTCGGCGTTTCGCCGAATAGCGGCGGCTGTCCACCCGTGGTTTCGCTACGCCCCGGCAACATGATAACCAGATTCGTACCCAAAGCTTCAAACTCGTTAACCACATAACGGCGGGCGCTATCGCCCAAGGCAGTCAATACCGAAACCGAGGCGATACCGATGCTCATAGCCAGAATAATCAAACCCGCGCGTAAACGCTGAGTGCTGATTGCGGCTAAGGATTGGGTTAGTGTGTCTTTGATGAACATGGTTCCTAGTGTTTAACTGCATAAGTTAACGATTGTATTGCGAAGTTGGGACCCTTTTACTTCTCGCTTACGCCATACAAAAGGAGCGGAGTTATCGTTGTAGGCAACAATAAACTGCTCGATGGCTTTTGCAAGCTGTTCGATGCCATCAAAGCTAGCAGCACGCAAGACCTTACGAGTCATAATCCCAAAC
>JANYKK010000351.1 GCA_025361585.1 Methylobacter sp.
TTATTGATAATCTGTGATGATAACGAAACGAAAGACATGGATGACTAATATTACGAGCAGCGCCAGCTTTATCTCAGGCATGCTTTTACTCCTGCTCGCAGGCTGCTCGGAACCGACCATTCAAAAGCTCGAAGGCCCGGCTCAGGGCACGACCTACCATATCAGTTACTGGGCCGAAGAGCCGGTGGACGATAAAGCCATTAAGGCCGACATCGAAAACGAATTTACAGTCATCGATAAGCTGCTGTCCAATTACCGCCCCGATTCAGCGATAGAAATTTTCAATAGCGCCGAGAATACCGATAGCCAGGAAGTCGGCGGCGAAATCGTATCCTTGGTTAAAATCGCGCAAGTTGTGAGCCAGGCCACCCAGGGTTGCTATGATTTAACCATCAAGCCATTGTTCGATTTATGGGGCTTTCGCGGCGATGCGCTGACGATTCCTAAAGATACAACCATCCTTAGCACGTTGAAACAAATCGGCATGGAAAAACTGGAAGTCGTGGATGACACGCACTTGCGCAAAAAACAGGCCGACCTGAAAGTCGATTTATCGTCTATTGCCCAAGGCTATAGCGTGGAAAGGATCAGCAAGGTTCTGGAGCAAAAAGGCGTCAGCAATTATCTGGTCGAGATTGGCGGCGAGTTGAAAACCAACGGCCATAAACCGGGCCTTCAACCTTGGCGTATCGCCTTGGAAAGACCGATGCCGGAAGAGCGAGTGATGCACAAGGTTGTTACCATGCCCAAGGATTCGCCGATGGCGGTGATGACTGCCGGCACTTACCGGCATTATTTCGACGACCATGGGCAGCGTTACAGCCACATTCTCGACGCCCGTAACGGCAGACCGATCACTCATAACCTGGTTTCCGTCACCGTCCTGATCAGCGATCCGACGGTTGCCGATGCCTGGGATACCGCGCTGCTATGCCTGGGGCAGAAAGACGGCATGGCTGCTGCGAATGCTGCAAAAATCCCCGTGCTTTTCATTGAACTGCAAGGCAACGAGCTTATCGAATCCCAAAGTGACGCGCTAAATACTTTGAACACTCTCACCATCCATTAACAGTTATGTCATTTAAAACCCGCAGTCACACTATCTTCTCCCTTTGGGGAGACTGGACGCTAGGCAACCCGGTTAAGGTGTTGCTAATGATGGTTTTGCTCAGCATTTTGGCTCTGCAATACACGGCCGGTCATTTGAGCATTAATACCGATACTACCGAGCTGGTGGCTCCTGATGCGCCTTTTCAGCAAAACCGCCGTAATTATGAAAAAGTCTTTTCGCAGGACTTGCACACGCTGTTGCTGGTGGTTGAATCCGATACGCCGGAACTGACCAAATCAGCCACTAAACGGTTGTTGCGTCTGATGAGCGCCGATCAAGAGCATTTTAATTCAGCCTATATCCCTAACGACAACGAATTTTTCCGTCAGAACGGCCTGCTTTATCTCGAACCCGGCGAGTTACAGAGCTTGTCCAACAATCTGTCGCTGGCTCAGCCGTTTATCGGCAGGATAGCCCAGGAACCTAATCTGACCGGCTTTTTTTCAATATTTGAAGATGCACTGACCTCTACCGACAAGACTCAGGTCGTGCCTATCGATTTGACCTCACTGCTTGATAAAGTTGCGCGGGCCTTGCATCAAACGATCAACGGCGGAAACGCGTTGCTGTCTTGGGAGTCGCTGATTAGCGACAAGAAAACACATTCCAACAACGGCTTTATTATCGTCGCGCCCAAATTTGATTTTACGCAAATCCGTCCAGCCGAAAATGCGATTGAGACTATTCGCAAAGCCGTTGCCCAAATTCAGGATCCCAACCTGCCTACAGTAAAAGTCTGGGTCACCGGCGAAGTCGGCCTTGAAGACGATGAACTGTCAGGCATGAGCACCGGCACTTTTACCGCCAGCATTTTCTCCATTGTGTTGGTGCTGTTTATTTTACTGGTCGCCTACCGTTCCGTTTTGCTGACCGTGGCGACCTTGATGACGCTGGCCTTGGGCATGCTGTTTTGCGGCGCGTTTGCGGCTTTTTCGGTAAAAGAATTAAACCTGATTTCAGTGGCTTTTGCGGTATCCAATATCGGCTTGGGCGTGGAATATGCGATCCATTTTTGTTTGCGCTACCGTGATAATCTGACCCATCATATTCATAAAGATCTGGCGCTACGCAGCACTTTGACGAGCACCGCCCCTTCGCTGTTACTGTGCGCAGGCACCACCTCCATCGGGCTTTATGCGTTTATACCGACCGATTACAAGGGCGTGTCCGAGCTGGGTCTGCTGGCAGGCACCAGTCTGTTTATCTGCTTGTTAATTACCTTGATCGCTTTGCCTGCGCTGTTAAAAGTCTTTCCTGCTCCGGCAAAGTTCGAGCAGGATGAAGTTCAAAACGGACTGGCAAAACTGTCGGAAAAGCTGGCAATATTGCCGCTGCATTACGCCAAGCCGATTGCCATCGCAACCTTGGTTATTGCCGCCATTTCCATTGTACTGACCTTTAACGTGAAGACCGATTTCAATCCGATTAACCTGCGCGATCCTAATACCGAATCGGTTATCGCGTTCCAGAATCTGATGAAAGACAAGGAAACCACGCCGATGACTTTGACCGTTCTGGCCAAGGATGAAAACAGCGCCAAAGCCATGGAGCAAAAGCTTTCGAGTTTAGCTTCGGTTGATAAAACCGTCAGTCTTTTCGATTTTCAGCCGACCAATCAGGACGATAAGCTGGCCTTGATTGAAGAAATGGGCCTGATGCTGGGCGCGCAGACGCAAAACTTTCCTGCATTAAAAACCGATAACGATCCGGTTCCCGGCATTAACCGTCTGATCAAAGCCATCGACGCCATCCTGCCTCAAAAAACCGATACTAAAGAGCGTGCCGCGTTAACCAATTTCAAGCACGAATTGCAGGATATTTTGATCGAGCTTGATGCGCGGCAACAAACCAGCCGAAGCATGTTCATTGATAAAGTCCAAACCACGCTGCTGGGCACATTACCGGAGGTCATGAACGAATTATCGGACAGCTTTAATGCCAAACAAGTTACCTTGGCTGATCTGCCTGCCGACATCAAGGACAAATGGCTGAGCAAGGACGGTTCGTACCGCATCCAGATTTTTCCTAAAAAAGACCTGAACGATTTGCCCAGTTTGGTGGAATTTATTACCGAAGTGCAATCGGTCGCGCCTGAAACCACCGACTTGCCGATCATGTACTGGGAATCGATGAAAGAGGTCGTCTCAGCTTTTCAGGAAGCCATTGTGATCGCATTGGTCACCATCGCGCTGCTGCTGTTTGCGATTCGGCGCAATATTGTCGATACGCTGCTGGTCATGACACCGCTGATCTTGGCCGGGTTGTTTACTATGGCGAGCGCAGTACTTACCAACACGCCGATTAATTTTGCCAACATCATCGCCTTGCCGTTGCTAATGGGGCTGGGCGTCGATAACGGCATCCACATGGTAGAAAAACTGCATCATTCGCTGTCCGAAGAGCAGAACATCTATCAATCCAGCACCGCCAGAGCCATGTTCTACGGTGCATTAACCACTGCCTCCAGCTTTGCCGGATTGGCATTCTCTCCGCATCAGGGCATTGCCAGCATGGGCTTGATAATCACCATAGGCATATTCTGGATCATGACCTGTACGTTTGTTGTACTTCCGGCGCTGAGTAAGTTGGTGCTGAAGGTGAGTGATAAATAGATCACGAGGTCTGGAGTGAACGCCGCTCCACGCGGCTGGCATAAACGACAAACCCTACCAGCAAAATCGCGAGTATCATCGATGACCCAATGGTGCCGAATCCAAGGCCGCCTTTTTCCAGAGGTTTGGTCAGCAGGTCTCCGAAAGTCGCGCCAAACGGGCGGGTCAGAATAAAGGCCAGCCAAAACAACATCACCCGGTTCAGCTGGGTGAGGTATGAGGCCAGAGCGATCAGGGCAATAGTTCCGCCAACCAGGGTTGCGCCGCCCAAAAATCCTAACCCGGAGTCGTCGGCCAGGAAGTCTCCCAAGGCTGTGCCCAAGGTGTTTGAAAATAAAATCGTCAGCCAATAAAAAAGCTCAGCTTGAGTTGATTGGATGTTGCTGACGGAAAGGGTTTTTTCGCTAAGACGCCAGATAGCCAGAACTGTCAACAGGCAGGTGACCAGAATCAATGAGCCGTTCGCGTAACCTAATCCCAGCGTTCGATCCATATAATCGGACATCGTCGTTCCCGCCGTGCTGGTGGTAAGGATGACCGACCAATACAGCGTCGGATGAAAGTTGCTTGAAATGAGTTGCGCGGCAAGCGTCACCAAGAACAGGCTGATTAAAATAAGGGAGCTTATTGCGTAGCCCACGTTCATCGTCATCGACAAAAGATCGCCTGCGGTCTCGCCTAAAGTGGTCGCGCAAATCTTCATGATCCAAAAGTAAAGCGTCACTTGAGCGACTTTATTCATGGCTGTTCGTCTCCAAAGATGGTGATAGGCATCCTGTAAAAGAGCCTGATGTGGGGTTTAATCGTCTATTTTGTCATATCGGCTTTTTCGGTGTTAGCCAGGATTTTTAAGATAAGGTCATTTTGCTGCTCTAAATGCAGCAGAATGACTTCAATCTCTTTTTCGGCCCTGACATTCACATCAAAATCCGATTCCGCTCTTTTCTCGGCATGACGGCCTTGAAGGTTTTGGCCGATCATAATCAGCGGCATCAAAAATATTTGGATCATGTTCGAAATAAAAAGCCATAAAACAAAAGCCGGAAAGGGATCAAACTTTAAATCATCCGGCGCAATGGTGTTCCAGCCCAGCCATAATAAAGTCCAGGTAAATATAACCAGGAAAAATCCGACAGAACCGACAGAGTCAGTCACCTTGACAGCAATGTGTTCTAGCTGACTTAAGCTTTCCTTATGCTTGGCATTGACGTTATGTATCGGTTTTCTTAACGCCTTTAATTCTTCGTGGGCGGCTTTGAGTTTATTCTGATCCATTTTTTTCTCCGGTTTAATAGGGCGTTTATTGCTTGCTGGCTAGCTGATAAAGGCGCTGAATTTTGATGTACAGGGAGTATACTGACGGTTCGATAATCTAAATTAAAAGGATTAAATCATGAAGAAAGTTTTAGGTGTAATTGTCGTATCAACTTTATTCCTTGCTGGAATGGCACAGGCCGAGAATCGGGCGCAACGTCAAGCGGCACAAGCGCAGCATGAGGCAGGACAAGCAAGGCGTGCAGAGGGTCAAGCATTGCAGGCGGCAGGACAAGCAAGACGCGCCCAAGAACAGATGCAACGAGCGGCGGGGCAAGCAAGACGTGCAGAAGAACAAGCGCAGCGAGCAGCGCATAAAGGCAGATAATCGGTTTCGCTGGTTCCCGATTTGTAACTTGGGAGCCAGGAAATTCGGGGTTAGCTAACCCTCTTTTTACTTCAGCTGTTCGGATTGCATCTGACCGACCGCCTTTAGCAGTTGCGACAGATCGTCCGAGGTTTGCGCCACCGGTTGCGGCCCCTCTATTTTTTCCTGGCCCCAGTCCACCATCTCTCCCGCTCCCCACGACACCAAAGAGGCGAGTGCAAACACCAGAGTGCCGCGTGTCATGCCTTTGGGCAAGCCTTGATCTTCCAGATAACGGCGAAGATGACCGGCCGCGATGAAGAATACAATGGTGGATATGATCAGGTTCCACATCGAAGGTAGCGTGAACATTATTGGGTTTTCTCTTGGGCTGGAATATTATTTGTCATTTGCGCATACCATAATGACTGGTCTAGTGATTTTGAGAATCTTGCGCAGCCTTTGCTGCCGCTTCTTTTTGTTGTTGCGACAGGTAAGTTCCGCCCATCACCACCGTCATTATCAAAATAAAGACCACCGAAACGATGCGTCTGGCTTTTTTGCTTTGTTCGTAGCTGTTCATAACTGACTCCTGAAATCTTAATTAATGTTGGAATAATACAATACTTGGCAATTCCACTTATGAAAGAATTTATGAATGCCGTGGTATTTTGGGTCTAGGAGCGGATGTTGCGATAAGGGAATGGCGAGTTGTTTGGATGCTTGTGCCTTGATAAAGAAATGGCGCGGGGGGAAAGGCTTTCTAAAAAACGTAATTATTGACCTTAATATTTCTGCTTTTGGGTTTCTATGTTCAGGAGTCGTCATGAAAAATACATCAATTTGCTGCCGATTCCATTGTAGCTCCCGAAGTATGGTTGTTTATAGTGCCTTTCGCTCTGACAGTGCGGTTGGAGGGCTGCCGAAGTTTATGGTTGTCAGACTGATGCGGTAAACGTTTTTAATAAGGCATTGATTTTGCACATTTAAGAAAGCCTTAAGACTTGTTAAGTTAAGATTGAGCCAGATTTAAATAAAAAAGGCTCTATCCTATGAATAAAATCATGTTAGCAGTTCCTGTTTTTTTAATATGCAGTTACTTTCAAATAGCCGAAGCGTTTTGGCCTCACTCGGCTAATGAGGCTTCCAAAGAGGCGGTAGCGGCGACAGCCCATAAGGCTTCCAAGCACACTGTAGCAACAACGCATAAAACAAAACATCATGCCAATAACCATCGCAGCACGGCTTCCTGGTATGGCCCTGAGTTTCACGGCAAAAAAACCGCCAGTGGTCAAACCTATGACATGTATGCGATGACCGCCGCGCATAAATCGTTGCCTCTTTTGTCTTACGCTAAAGTTACCAACCTGAGAAACCACCGTAGTGTTGTTGTTCGTATCAATGACAGAAATGCTGTTCATGGAAAAAGGGCCATGGATTTATCCTACGCCGCTGCCCAAAAACTCGGTATTTCAGGGCTGGGGTCTGTAGAAATCACACCGGTGAGCCGTAATGAAGCCTTGTCAGCATTGACTAACGGCAGAAAAACAAGCAAACGCGGTTAAATATCCTGAGCGCTCTGAACGAGTCAGCTTAAATCACCGGGGTGGCAGATTGTCACCCAATCAGCGCCAACCTACCTCCCCGATAGGTCAGTCCGCCGGACTGTCCAAAGCACATTTTTTGTTGCGTATAGTAACGCAGACCCGCTAAATTCGATTTTTTCAGGTTAATGCTGGGAAAATCAGGCTGTATGCTTATGGCTAGGCTCGTGTAAAATGCAGCGAAATAATCGTCCCACTTGGTTACCAGGAATTTTTAAAATAGCATGTCAGTACCTCATGAAACCCTCGTTATTTATCATGATGATTGCCTGGATGGTTTAGGCGCGACATGGAGCGCATTTTGCAAGTTGGGCGATCAGGCTCGCTATATTCCGGCTCGCCATGGTGATGCTGTTCCCGATTTTGAACCGGGAGCCATCATTTATATATTGGATTTTTCCTATTCTCCGCAGTTATTGGTCGAGATTTCAGCCAAAGCAGGCCAAGTCATTTTGATCGATCATCACATCACCGCGCTGGAACAATGCGATGATTTTTTCAATGTAAATGACCTTCCTGAAAACTTGTCGCTCCATTTTGATATGTTGCGGAGCGGTTGCATCTTAACTTGGCAGCATTTTTTCCCCGATCAAGAGCCTCCTCAGATCCTGTTGCATATCGAAGACCGTGATCTTTGGCATTTCAAGCTGGATGGTACCCGCGAAATAACGATGGCGCTGTTTGAAAGAATGCCGATTGCGTTTGCCGAAATAGGCGCGCTTGATTTGGCGGAGCTGTTGGCGGTAGGCCGCATACAGGTTAGGCAGTTTTCCGGGATGGTGAAAAGGCTCGCCAAATCCGCTCATAGCGTCTCTGTGGCAGGCAAGACAGGTCTTGCCGTTAATGCGCCATCATTTTTTTCCAGCGATCTTGGTCATGTGCTGGCCGAACAATCAGGCACATTTGGGTTGATTTATCACTATGACGGCAGAAAGCAGCAATGGGGTTTTTCGCTACGCTCAATCGGCGATTACGATGTCGGCCATCTGGCAGTCGAATTCGGCGGAGGAGGGCATAAGAACGCTGCGGGCTTTGCGTTGGATAATAATCCGTTTATATAGTAGCCCGTACGGGTAAATGTTGAATTGATTACTTTATTTATGCTGTTGGAAATTGTTTTTAATAGGTAAAAATAGCTATTGAAATCAATTGGTTTATGGGGTAACTTTACGGTTGATTTAGGAAATGCTCTGCATTGAAGCTAGACCTTGCTACGCGGCTGGACGCGGTGGTTCTTAATCCATAACTAATGCTAGTCGGGGTATAATATGCCAACTGAATTTTTAGCAATCCTAGCAGGGAGCCTCCCATGAGCATCATTCGTCAAGACGACCTTATCCAAAGCATTGCCGACTCCCTGCAATATATTTCCTATTATCATCCGCTGGACTTTATCAAGTCCATGCATGAGGCTTATCTAAAGGAAGAGAATCCCGCCGCCAAGGACGCTATCGCGCAAATACTGATCAACTCCCGGATGTGCGCAGAAGGTCATCGCCCGATTTGTCAGGACACCGGCATTGTTACGGTATTTTTAAAAGTAGGCATGGATGTCCGCTGGGATGCAAGCATGAGCGTCACTGATATGATCAACGAGGGCGTCCGGCGCGCCTATCTGCATCCCGATAATGTGTTGCGTGCTTCGATATTGGCCGATCCGGCCGGAAAACGCATCAACACCAAAGACAACACCCCGGCAGTGATACACATGGAAGTCGTGCCCGGCGATAAGCTCGGCATCGAAATAGCCGCAAAAGGCGGAGGTTCCGAGGCCAAGGCCAAGTTTGCGATGCTCAATCCTTCTGACAGTATCGTCGATTGGGTGTTGAAAACCGTTCCCACCATGGGCGCGGGCTGGTGTCCTCCGGGTATCTTGGGGATAGGCATAGGCGGTACGGCTGAAAAAGCCATGCTTTTGGCAAAGCAGGCGTGCATGGGCTCTATAGATATTCAGGAGTTAATTGCACGCGGCCCCCGCAATGCGCTGGAAGAATTGCGCTTGGAACTGTATGACAAAGTCAATGCGCTGGGTATTGGCGCGCAAGGCTTGGGCGGCCTTACCACGGTGCTGGACATCAAGATTAATGATTATCCGACCCATGCGGCCAATAAGCCGGTTGCTATCATTCCCAATTGTGCCGCGACCCGGCATGTGCATTTTGTGCTGGACGGCAGCGGTGCGGCACAATTTACGCCGCCTCGCTTGGAAGATTGGCCCCAAATCACTTGGCACACCGGTGCGGCTCGCAGGGTCAATCTGGATACCGTGACTCAGCAGGATGTGGAAAGCTGGAAGACCGGGGAAACCTTATTGCTTAGCGGCACTATGCTGACCGGCAGGGACGCGGCGCACAAACGCATGACTGAGTTCTTCGAACGGGGTGAAACTTTGCCGGTCGATTTCACCAACAAATTCATTTATTACGTGGGGCCGGTTGATCCGGTTCGCGATGAAGTGGTCGGCCCGGCGGGCCCCACGACTGCAACACGCATGGATAAGTTCACCGAAGTGATGCTGGACAAAACCGGCTTGCTGGGCATGATCGGTAAGGCCGAGCGCGGGCTGGAAGGGATAGCGGCGATTAAAAAACATAAAGCCGTGTATTTGATGGCGGTTGGCGGTGCGGCCTATTTAGTATCAAAGGCTATCCGTAAAGCCAGGGTTGTCGCTTTTGACGATCTCGGCATGGAAGCGATACACGAGTTTGTTGTTGAGGATATGCCGGTTACGGTCGCAGTCGATACCCAGGGTGATTCGGTGCATCAAACCGCGCCTAAGCTATGGCAAATCAGGATCGGCAAGATTCCCGTTGTGCTTGAGTAAAATTAATTCGTGATGGGCAGGATATTCACGCTTGAATTTACAAATATATATCCCCATTACATTTTGCAATTAGGTGGAGTTGGGAAAGCGCAGGATTTGCAAAGCATGAGCTAAAAAATATTCTGAAACAGGAGTATTGATTTGTGTTGATTTGTAATTGCAGTTATCTTAATCAATAGTTGTTAAAAATAATAAGGAGAAATCGGATGTCAAAAGGTCAAAACTTACAGGACAACTTTTTAAATGCGCTTAGAAAAGAGCATATACCCGTGTCTATTTTTCTTGTTAACGGCATAAAGTTACAGGGCAAGGTGGACTCGTTCGATCAGTATGTGGTTATGCTGAAAAATACCTCAAGCCAGATGGTTTATAAACATGCCATATCGACCATCGTGCCGAGCAAAGCGGTCAAGATGGCGCATGAGCATGATACGGAACACAGTGAAGAATGATTGGCCTTTGGCGTGAGCGCCCTTTTTGTTCTGTCTGTTTGCAGCACAGCAGGGAAAGAAAAAGTTTTTTATAATCGCGTCTATGAGGTATTTAATTGTTTGACCGTCCCGAATCAGGTGAGCGAGCCGTCCTTGTCCACCTGACACTCCGTTCCATGCACGAAGATCTTTTAGAATTAAAAGAATTGGCTAAATCCGCCGGAACCGACCCCGTCTATGTGGTCACCGGCAGCCGCAAAAAACCCGATCCAAAATATTTTGTCGGCAAAGGCAAGCTTGATGAGCTCAAAGGCATTATCGAAGCCTACGAAGCTGACATCGTCTTATTTAATCACCCGCTTTCGCCCAGCCAGGAAAGAAACCTTGAAGGCTTTTTAGGCGTGCGCGTAGTCGATAGAAACGGGCTGATTCTCGATATTTTCGCTCAGCGAGCGCAAACTTTCGAAGGCAAGTTACAGGTTGAATTGGCCCAGTTGCAGCATTTATCGACCCGGCTGGTTCGCGGCTGGACGCATTTGGAACGCCAAAAAGGCGGTATCGGCCTGCGTGGGCCGGGTGAAACCCAGCTGGAAACCGACCGGCGATTATTGGGTTTGCGCATCAAGCAGATTCAACAGCGTCTGGACAAAGTCGATAAACAACGGCATCAAGGGCGCAGCAAACGGAAAAAAGCCGAAGTACCGGCAGTTTCTCTGGTGGGTTACACCAATGCAGGCAAATCGACCCTATTTAACAGGCTGACGGGCGCCGATATTTATGTGGCGGATCAGCTGTTCGCAACTCTGGACCCGACCTTGCGCAATTGCCAATTGCCCAATAACACAGAGGTCGTGGTGGTCGATACGGTGGGCTTTATCCGGCATTTGCCGCATGAGTTGGTCGCGGCGTTTAAGTCCACATTGCAGGAAGCCAGTGAAGCGGATTTGTTGCTGCATGTGATCGATGCCAGTAGCGATGACCGAGCCGAGACTATTTATCAGGTCAACCAAGTGCTTGAAGACATTGAGGCCGATAAAGTCAGGCAGCTTGAAGTGTTCAATAAAATTGATTTGATGGAAGGCATTCAGCCGAAGATTGAACGGGATGATGTCGGCAATCCGGTTCGGGTCTGGTTGTCCGCCGAAACCGGGGCCGGGGTCGATTTGCTTTATCAGGCCTTAGCCGAAATTTTCTCAAATACCAAAGTCAAAAGAACCTGTCATTTGCGGCCCGATCAAGGCGATATCAGGGCGAAACTATTTGCCTGCGCCACAATAATCAGCGAGAAAGCCGATGATTTGGGTGGCTGTGAATTAGTCGTTGAAATGGATACCAAGTATTTGGGGTTGTTGAAGGCGGTTGAGATTGAGGAAATGCCTTAAAAAGGGTGAAAGCAGCCGGTTTTTAGCCTTTAGCCGATATTTACGATAGAATACCAAACATGAATTGGTAAGTTTAAGTAACCTGAATGGAGCAAAGTTATGTCCTGGAATGAGCCTGGCGACGATAAGAAAGACCCCTGGAGCGGTCGTGGTGACCAAAAAGGCCCACCCGATCTGGACGAAGCAATACGTTCTTTGCAAGAGAAGTTAAGCGGTTTTTTTGGCGGTGGCAAAGAAGGCGATGACAACTCTTCCGGCATTCCACCATTAAAAAGTTTGGGTTTGCTGATGGTTGGCGCAGTCGTATTATGGGGCGCAAGCGGCTTTTACATCGTCGATGAAGGTACTCATGGCGTTGAGACCCGGTTCGGCAAGTATGTTACGACAACCCAGTCGGGTTTGAACTGGCATATTCCGTCTCCAATCGAGAGTGTTACTGTCGTCGATGTCAAGCAACAGCGTTATATCGAAGTCGGTTACCGTAGCGGCGGGACTGAGCAAGGTTTGGGTTCGGTGCCGAAAGAAGCGTTGATGCTGACCAAAGATGAAAACATCGTCGATGTGCGTTTGGCGGTGCAGTACCAAGTTAAAGACGCCAAGGATTTTCTCTTTAGCGTGGTCAATCCCTCTGCGACCTTGAAACAGGTCACCGAAAGCGCACAGCGCGGCGTGGTCGGCAGCAGCAAAATGGATTTTGTTTTGACCGAGGGTCGTAGCGAAATCGTGGCCCAGATTAAAAAAGAAATTCAGGATGTGATGGACAACTACAAGTCCGGCATCCAAGTGACCAGTGTCAACCTCCAGGATGCACAGCCGCCCGAGCAGGTACAAAATTCATTTGAAGACGCTATCAAGGCGCGGGAAGATGAACAACGTTTGATTAACGAGGCTGAAGCCTATTCCAACGACGTGGTGCCGAAAGCGCGCGGTGCGGCAGCCAGAAAAATACAGGAAGCCGAGGGTTATAAAGAACAGGTTATTGCTCAGGCGGAAGGCGAATCCACTCGTTTTTCCAAATTGCTAACCGAATACACCAAAGCGCCGGATGTGACCCGGAAGCGTCTTTATATCGAATCGATGGAATCGGTATTGTCCGAAACCAATACCGTGATGGTTGATGTTAAAGGTAGCAATAACATGCTTTACTTGCCTTTGGATAAGCTGATTCAGCAGCAGCAATCTTCGGTTCAACCAGCCAGTGTTCCTCAAAGCACCGCCGAGCAACCTGCTCCGGCAAAAGCTGAATCGGTGCAACAACAACCTGCCGTGCGAGCTTCAACGCGCGGCCGTGACGCAAGGGGACGCTAATGACACAGAATAAAATATTGGTAGGCCTGGCAGCATTGTTGATTATCGGCATGATGAGCATGTTTACCGTCAGTGAAACAGAAAAGGCCATCAAGTTCCGTTTAGGCGAGATCGTAAAGAACGATTACGAGCCTGGACTGCATTTTAAATGGCCGTTTATCAACAATGTAAAAAAGTTCGATAAACGTATCCAAACCATGGAAGCTAAACCGGAGCGCTTTTTAACCGCGGAAAAGAAAAACGTTATTGTCGATTCTTTCGTTAAATGGCGCATCGGCGATGTGACCACGTTTTACACGGTGGTTGCAGGTGATGTCGATCAGGCTAATTTGCGGTTGGATCAGATCGTTAAAGACGCTTTCCGGGGTGAATTCGGCAAGCGCAATATCCAGCAATTGGTGTCAACGGATCGTCAGGCGATTCGTGAAATTTTGATTAAAAACGCCAAGCCTCTTGCGGCAGCTTTAGGCATGGAAATTATTGATGTTCAGGTGATGCGTATCGATTTGCCTGATGAAGTCAGCAGTTCCGTGTTCCGCAGGATGGAAGCAGAGCGCGAGCGGGTTGCCCGTGAGTTCCGTTCGCAAGGTGCGGAAGCTGCGGAAAGAATTCGTGCCGATGCAGACAGGCAGCGTGTCGTGACAATGGCGAACGCGTTCCGCGATGCAGAAAAACTGCGTGGCGAAGGCGATGCAAAATCGGCGGAAATCTATGCCAAAGCCTATGGCGCGGATACTGAGTTTTTCACCTTCTACCGCAGCTTGAATGCCTATAAGAAGACTTTTACCAGTTCGAGCATGATGGTGCTTGAGCCTGATTCGGATTTCTTTAGATATTTTAAGCAACAGAAATAGATTAAACTGATTTTTGTAGGGACGACCAACCGGTCGCCCTTATAGGAACCCGTAACCAACGCTCCGCATGCGGGGCGTTTTGTTTGAGTGGACATACAAAAAATGCAACAAAAAGACTCTTGGCTTTTGCCTGACGGCATCGAAGAGATTTTGCCGGAAGAGGCTAAGCATCTTGAAAGCTTGCGCCGCAAGATACTGGACACCTTTGCTTGCTGGGGCTATGAGCTGGTTATCCCGCCGTTCATCGATTACCTGGATTCGTTATTGACCGGTTCGGGCCATGACTTGGATTTGCAAACCTTCAAATTGACCGACCAGATCAGCGGTAAAATGCTGGGAGTGAGGTCAGACATGACGCCGCAGGTTGCCAGAATCGATGCGCATAATATAAACGCCGAGTGGCCGACCCGTCTTTGCTATGCAGGCACTATTTTGCATACCAAAGGCGATCCGCTGGAAAAAACCAGAAGCCCGATGCAGATAGGCGCAGAACTTTACGGCCATGCCGGCAAGGAAAGCGATGTCGAAGTCATCCGCTTGATGCTGGAAATGCTGGCGATGTCGGGATTGCAAAATGTGCATCTTGATTTAGGTCATGTCGGCATTTACCGGGCGCTGTCAAAACAGGCAGGATTGGCCGATACGCAGGAAGCCGAGTTGTTCGATGTGTTGCAGCGCAAAGCCAGACCGGAGCTACAAGAATTGATGGCCGGTTACAGCATTGATGATGAGCTAAAAACCATGTTCCTGAAACTGCCGCAATTGAACGGCGGACAGGAAACCATAGCTAAAGCCCGAACTGTTTTGGCTACGGCCAATGGTGAAGTTAAGCAGGCTTTGGCCGATTTGGAAGGCATTGCAGAAAAACTGACTGCTTGCTTCCCATCGCTTCCAATCAGCTTCGATTTAGCCGAATTGCGCGGTTATCATTATCACACCGGCATGGTTTTCGCCGCTTTCGTGCCGACGGTAGGCCGTGAGATTGCCCGAGGCGGCCGCTATGACAATATCGGGGCTATCTTTGGTCGTGCGCGTGCGGCAACAGGCTTTAGTGCGGACTTGAAAGTATTGGCGGCATTAGGTAAAGCATCCTACCAAAAACAACAGCAAGCCTTGATTTTCGCACCCTACGGGGACGATGCAGCATTACATGAAAAAATCAGGGATTTGCGCGCCGAAGGACACGCGGTTGTTCAGCAACTGCCAGGACAAACCGGGGCTGCGCAGGAACTTAAGTGCACATCCGTCTTGGAACAAGATCATCAAAACTGGGTTGTTAGACCCTTAGCAAGCTTGGGATAATTATGGGAAAAAATGTCGTTGTCATCGGTACCCAATGGGGTGACGAGGGAAAAGGTAAGCTGGTCGATTTGCTAACGGAACAAGCGGAAGCTGTGATTCGTTTTCAGGGGGGGCACAATGCGGGACATACGCTGGTTATAAAGGGTGAAAAGACGGTTCTGCATCTTATTCCGTCCGGTATCCTTCGGGAAAACGTTCAGTGCATGATTGGCAATGGCGTGGTTTTGTCGCCCAATGCCTTGCTGGAAGAAATCGAGTTTCTGGAAAAAGCCGGTATTCCGGTTAGAAATAGACTGTTAATCAGCGAAGCCAGCACCTTGATATTGCCGGTTCATGTCGCCATCGACAAGGCGCGTGAAATAGCCCGTGGCAGCAAAGCGATAGGCACGACAGGTCGCGGCATCGGGCCTGCCTATGAAGACAAGGCGGCGCGTAGAGGTTTGAGGGCAGGGGACTTTTTAAACCCTGAGGTTTTTGCCGAACGGTTCAAGGAGCTGGTCGAATACCACAACTTCATGCTGACCAATTACTATCATACCGATCCTATCGATTATCAAACAGGCCTAGCTGAAGCGCTAAAACTGGGCGAGCAAATCAAGCCGATGTTGACCGATGTCAGTGAGAAATTGTACAAGCTTCAGGATCAAGGCAAAAACCTGTTGTTCGAAGGTGCACAAGGCGCTCTGCTTGATATTGATCACGGCACTTTCCCATATGTGACATCGTCCAGCACCACGGCTGGTGGCGCTGCGACCGGCACCGGCATCGGGCCGCTTGATCTCGACTACGTGTTGGGCATTACCAAAGCCTATTCGACGCGGGTTGGCAACGGCCCGTTCCCAACCGAATTGCATGACGCAAACGGCGATCACCTGGGTACGGTCGGTCATGAGTTTGGCGCTACCACCGGGCGCAAACGTCGCACCGGTTGGTTTGATGCGGTCGCAATGCGCAAATCCGCAAAAATGAACAGTCTGAGCGGCATTTGTTTAACCAAACTGGATGTGCTTGACGGCTTGGAAAAGGTTGGTATTTGTACCGCCTACCGGCTTAATGGCGCTGTTACCGAAACAGCGCCTTTAGGTGCGGATCAGTACGAAGAATGTCACGCGATTATCGAAGACATGCCGGGCTGGACAGGAACGACTGCCGGTGTAACCGATTTTGACGCATTACCGGATAACGCCAAAGCCTATATCAAAAAAATTGAAGAGCTGGTCGGCGTTAAGATTGCTATCTTGTCGACCGGCCCCGATAGAGACGAAACAATTATCCTGGAAAATCCGTTCGCTTGAGTGTTTATGGTGTAGGGGCGACCGGTCGGTCGCCCCTTATGAAAATTGAATTCCAGTATTTTAATCAGGAGATAACATGGCTGAAACAGTAGACGAATTGACGGTAACATACGAAGACGGCGGCATTGAGACAGTTAAGGAACTGGACAAGAAAGTGCTGACCAAAGGCGCCTGGGCTACGATCATGTATCGTTACCAGGATTGGAACCGCGCCAAAGAAGAATATGGCCCGGATAAATACACGATCCGCCGTTACCAAAAGCAAAACGGCGAGTATAAGCAAAAATCGAAGTTCAATATTTCCAGCAAAGATCAGGCGAAAGCCATTATCGAAGCGCTGGAAGATTGGATTAAATTGGAGTAATTATCCCGTCATTTCGGCGGGAGTGCCGGAACCCAGAGCACATGGATGTGAAAAAACATGCCAAACTGTAGGTTGTTATATAAATGGTGAGGCCATTGTAGGGCAACCGGCCGGTCGCCCCTACGGTAGCTCGTAAATATCAAACCCAACTGATTTTTTAGGATGACCAAAACCGCCCCCTCCGTTACCCGCATCGCCTTAGCCAGCTTCATCGGCACCGCTATCGAATTCTACGATTTTTACATCTACGGCATGGCGGCAGCATTGGTTATCGGCCCGGTATTTTTCCCCGGCGGTAACCCGACCACCCAAGCACTCAACGCCTTCCTCACCTTTTCCGTAGCCTTCCTCGCTCGGCCTTTGGGCGCAACGCTGTTCGGGCATTTCGGCGACCGCATCGGGCGCAAAACAACCTTGGTCGCATCGCTGCTGGTCATGGGTATATCCACCACATTGATCGGTTTGTTGCCGGGCTATGACGCTATCGGCGCATCGGCTCCGGCGTTGCTGTGCCTGTTGCGATTCGGGCAGGGTATCGGTTTGGGAGGCGAATGGGGCGGCGCGGCGTTGCTGGCGACCGAGAACGCACCGGTCGGCAAGCGCGGTTGGTACGGCATGTTTCCCCAATTGGGGCCGCCGGTGGGTTTTTTGTTGGCGACCGGCAGTTTTTTGTTGATGGCAGAATGTTTGAGCGATCAGGAGTTTAAAGACTGGGGCTGGCGCATCCCGTTTCTTGCCAGTTCGGTGCTGGTCATGATCGGTCTGTACGTGCGTCTGGCCTTGGCCGAAACCCCTGTATTTGCCAAAGTGCTACAGCAACACCAGCAGGTCGGCTTGCCGCTTAAGGAAATAGTTAAATCCCATGCCGCCCCGCTGGCACTGGGAGCGATGGCGATGGTTGTCTGCTATGCGTTGTTCTATATTTCGACCGTGTTTTCGTTGAGCTACGGCACCACCACGCTACACATCCCGCGTCAGCAATTTCTCGGCATGTTATGTGTGGCCGTGCTGTTTATGGCTGCCGCCACGCCGCTATCGGCGTGGGCCGGTGACCGATTCGGACGACGCCCCGTTTTGCTGGTTGCCGGAAGCGCGGCATTCCTGTCCGGTTTCCTGTTAAAACCGATGCTGGAAAGCGGCTCGCCGGTGCTGATTACCGCCTTCCTGTCCTTGGAGCTGTTCCTAATGGGAGCCACCTTCGCGCCGATGGGAGCCTTGCTGCCGGAGCTGTTTCCTTCCAAGTTACGCTATACCGGAGCGGGAACCGCCTACAACTTAGGCGGCATACTCGGCGCTTCGTTCGCGCCCTACATCGCGCAACGACTGGTCGCCGAGGGCGGGTTGGCCTGGGTCGGCGGCTATGTTTCATCGGCTGCGGCTATCAGCCTGCTTGCTGTATACATAATGCGAGAAACCCGCAATAATCATTGGCTGTAAAGAAATGAGCAATAATATTGCTTAATTCATAGACTATGAACTACGAGGAGTTTTTATGAGACGCACAGTTTTGTTTACGGCATTGGTAATCTTAGGCGGTGTTGCGGTCACAGGATGCGAGAATAGCCCAAAAACGGCAAAAGTGATTCCGGCAGCGGTAAAAAAATACGCACAAGCCACGACTCTGGAAGGAGTGGTCAGTAATGACAGCGGAGTAGTTAAAGAGGGCAAGGTAGAAGTGAGCGATGAAAACGGCCGCATAATTACCGGGGGTAACTGTAGATAACGGGCATTACAGCGTGGAAATTCCAGCCGGTACGGTTCTGCCGATTTTATTGACGTTTTCTCCTGCGTCGGGTGGGGAGAAATTAGTTACCGCCGTCATTCATAATACGATCACGAAATACGAGATTAACCCATTAACTACGGCGATTGCCAAATCAGCAAAAGCGATGGGCGGATACACCCATGCCAATATGACTCGTGCGGCGGCCGATACGGTATCCACCCCCGATGCCAATAAAACCACTGGCGGCTGGAAAGGCGATCCGACCACACAATATGGCGGCTGGCATTAATACTATGTTAAACATTGCTCAAGCCATTCAATAATGTGGTCTTCAATATCATCGTCATATATCGCGTTAGAGCCTACAGGAGGCTGAAGAAGTGTCAAAAGGAAGTAAAACCTCATTGTTCATAAGTTCTACCTGTTACGATTTAACTCAAATTCGTGCTGACTTACGTGATTTTTCTGCGTCTATCGGGTTTGACCCTATTATGTCCGAGTATGACACGTTTCCTGTTAACCCAAGTCAAGATACAAGATACGTGCTGTCTTTACTCATGGTGATTTATGTGTTGAATAATGGGATATTGTATAGAACTATCGTTCTAAAGCAAGAAATTCAATAGAGCAAACTTGGCAATAGAACGAACGTTCTATATTATCTATTCATAGCCTCTTTTTTGCATGAGCCGATGCCCCAACATTTCTTACTCTCAGCCAAAGCCCGAACCCTTTCAGTCCGCAAAGTCATGGAACTGACTGACGATCAGGCTTTCCATGTCTTTAAGGAAATGCGCTGGGGGGATGGTGAGGACGTGGCTTGCCCGGTGTGCGGCGTAATCGGTCAGCACTACTTCCAGCGCACTCGTAAGCAATGGCGCTGCAAGGACTGCAAACATACGTTCTCGGTGACTTCCGGCACGATCTTCGCCTTTCACAAGCTGCCATTAAAGGTGTACCTGGGCGCTATTGCCATCTATTCCAATGCGGTAAAGGCATTTCAGCTTTGCAACTGGCTCGTGATCTTGGCGTTCAATATAAAACCGCTTTCGTGCTGTCGCATAAGATCAGGGAATCGCTGATAGAGCATCGGGATAATGCCGCGCTGGCTGGCGAAATCCACATGGACGGTGCTTATGTTAATGGCTACATCCGTCCCAAGAACAAGAAAGAAGACCGCATAGATCGCCGTTTGGCCGAACATCAACGCCCTGATAAGCGCTGCGTATTCGTGATGCGCCAACGGATTGAAACGGCAGGAAATGAAATCAAGGGAGCCGACAAAACGCTGACTTTCATCATCAAGTCCGAGAATCAGGCCGACGTAAGCAAACTGGCTACGGACTTTGTGAAAAAAGGCTCAATGATTTGCGCCGATGAATCCAACGCCTATGATGTGCTTCACGCCAAATTCGATACCCGCCGCGTGAACCACGCCCTGGAATACCGTAGTGATGCGGGGATCACCAACAATCTGGCCGAATCTTACTTTTCCCGATTCCGGCGGATGCAGTACGGCCAAACACACAAGTTCGGCAATATCTATCTGGCTAACTATGCCAATGAGGCCGCTTACCGGGAAGATACCCGCAGACAGCCCAATGGTGAAATCTTTATGGATATTGTGAAGAAATGCGCCCAGACCCGGACGCATCATGACTGGTGCGGATACTGGCAGGGAAACAAGCGCCAAGCCGAGCGGCTGGCTGCTTAAACGATTTTCCAGGTATGCGATACACCTTGGGTATCGCCTTGCTTGACCAGTCCCTTATCTTCCAGTCTCTTCAACACAGCCAAGGCACTCTTCTGGAACAGATCAATCTTTTCTGAACTCAGCTCCAGCGCCTTGCGCTGAAGCAACTCTGCCGCGATCTGTCGGCTGGTCAATGCACTCTCCGCCTCACGCAAAATATCCAAAGTCATTCGTTGACATTCCCCTAGCTTGAAATACTGATTACGCTCCCTGTGTTCTTTGGCACGTAAGGTGCGCAGGTCGAACTCCGGGGCGAACAGCTTGATGGTGGCGTCGATATGGGTAAGATCGCCGGTCATCCGGCTAATCTCGGTTTGATAGTGCTGAACCAGTCCGGCCAGTTCAGAACGCTTGGCAACGAGGCCGGAAACAACGTGGGATTCTGCCATGTGACACCTGTTTGGAAGTTAAGAAACAGGTGTTATATTAGTGACTTGCTTGGCGTAAAGCTTTGTGCAGTTGCTACATAATACCGACTTTTTGTTTGATTCGGCTGAAGACTTCATGGCCGCTTTCATGCCGCATGCCGAAGCGCTGCAAGGCGATATGCCCAATTACACCGACATAGAACCGGTTATTCAAATTAGCGAAGTCCTTATTTCCGAATAGATCCATGTATATACCTGCACAGTTTGAACAGCCCGATATTGAGGTCATGCACGATCTGATTCGCAACCGACCGCTTGCGACCTTGGTAACGCTCGGTGCAAACGGTATTGACGCCAATCACATTCCTTTGCATCTTGAACCGACACCCGAACCGTTCGGCGTGTTGCGCGGCCATATCGCGCGGGCAAATCCGCTCTGGCGCGATCTTGCATCGGATGTTGAAACGCTGGCTATATTTCACGGCCCGGATGCGTATATCAGCCCGTCGTGGTACGCGACCAAACGGGAAACCGGAAAGGTAGTTCCGACTTGGAATTATGCGGTAGTTCATGCCTACGGTTCTTTGCGGATTATCGATGAGGCTGCTTGGGTTCGCACCCAGCTTGAAGCCTTAACACAGCAAAACGAAGCCGCTTTTCCTGAGCCGTGGGCGCTGTCGGATGCGCCGGAGGACTTTACCGAAAAGCTACTTGAAGCTGTTGTCGGTATTGAAATGGTTATCACGCGGCTAATCGGCAAGTGGAAAGTCAGTCAAAATCAACCGCCGCAAAATCAGCGTAGTGTTATCCAAGGGTTGAATGCCAGCGGTCAAAGCGGGGCGATGGCAATGGCGGCATTGGTTGATGCCGGGGTTAACAATGTTGGCTGAAGTTTCCGGCGGCTGGCAGGTCGTGGTAGACTGAGCATTAAACTAAACGCAGGAGTCAATACCATGACCACCGTTACCTTTGATACCCTTGAACTGGTAGCCAAGCTAAAAACAGCAGGTTTCCCGCAGGCACAAGCAGAGGCTGTTGTGCGGGTGATTTCCGAGGCGCAAGATACCTTAGTTTCTAATCTGACATTAGACCACCGCTTAAAAGAAACGGAATTACGCCTAGATGCTCGTTTTGAGCGTATTGACGGCGAATTAAAGCTAAACAGATGGATGCTCGGCGTATTATTGGCTGGCGTTATATCGCTGGTATTGAAGGCGTTTTTTTGATGACAGGTATAAACGATATGCCCGGCAGGACTAAGATTAAACCGGATGCGTGATTGCAAGACTTGACCCTGTGTTTCTCAGATTGCGTTTTATCGTGTTAATTTAGTGGAGAGGTTAAAATGTCATGACTAATACACGAAGAAAAATTGACCTATACATTTTGTCGTTAGGGTTGCTGTTCTTTTTTTTCATTGTCATTAATATAACTTAGATTCAACTCATAAGTGCAATCGGCACTAATCGGAAAAGAAAAAGGCTAGCTGCTATAGTCTCAAGCATTTTTCAATCCGACCAAAGACGAGAAAGCGCATGAGAAACTATAAACAGCTAAGCCCTGCACAAAGATACCAGATTGCGATATTAAATAAAGCAGGAAAAAACCAGAAAGAGATGTTGGGCGTATCAAGATCAACGATGTGCCGTGAGCTGAGACGCAATCGAGGCAAAAAAGGATATTTCCCAAAGCAGGCGCAGATAAAAGCGGATAATCGGCGGGCACAGGCGACAAAAGCGCTAAAAATGACCGCAGAAGTCATCGTTGAGATTGAAGAAAAAATCCGTTTGGATTGGAGCCCGGAGCAAATCGCAGGGGTGTTAAAAACCCCAATCAGTCATGAACGCATTTATCAACATATCTGGGCCGATAAGAGTAATGGCGGCACGCTGCATAAGCATCTTCGACAAAGCAACAAAAAGCGTAAAAAGCGATACGGATCAAAAGATAAGCGCGGTCAGATTAGAAACCGTATCAGTATTGATAAACGCTCTGAAGTCGTTGCGCAAAAGACCCGTATCGGCGACTGGGAAATCGATACCGTGATCGGTAAGAACCATCAAAGCTGTAAGGCGGATTCGCGCTAGCAATCCGCCATGATCGGAGCCTTGAACCTGAACCCTGCTCGGACTTTTTCACGCGGGGTTTTTTATGTCCGGTTGTAGTGGATATTGTGCGTTGAGTGGCGGTTTGCTGAAGCGAAACCGCCCTACGAATCTACGGATATGTTAAATCCACCGCATCAGGAACCCCAGCGGGGTTCAAGCCGTTAGCCGGGGGTTGAGCGTAGCGACACCCCCGGATCGGATGGCATAAACATAAAACCCCGACCCCAACGGGGTCGCAGAGACACAACATTTAAGCGAAGTTTACCATGGCATCCACCTATCTTAGTCTGCATTATCACATCGTATTTGGAACCAAAAACCGTGCTCCTGTCATCGATGCAAAATGGAGTCCCCGGCTTTATGATTATCTCGGTGGAATTGTCCATAGACTGGGCGGGTTTTCAAAACGAATTGGCGGAATCGATGACCACGTCCATTTGCTGGTGTTTTTAAAATCCACGCACAATCTTGCCGATCTGATGCGGGAGTTGAAGAAATCATCTTCCGCGTGGGTTCATGATACATTAGGAGAAAAGCAGTTTGCATGGCAAGAAGGTTATGCGGCTTTCACCGTTAGCGCGTCCGGGCTGGATGCTGTGGCAAGCTATATCGCCAATCAGGAACAACACCATAAAATGAAATCGTTCCGGGATGAGTTGGTTGAAATGCTGGAAAAATCCGGTGTCGATTATAACCCGGATTATTTGTAGCCCGGATTACGGCGACCCCGCCGGGGTCGATGTTCTTTGTCACATACCATCCGGGGGTGTCGCTACGCTCAACCCCCGGCTAACGGCTTGAACCCCGCTGGGGTTCTTGATGCATTGGGTTTGTTTCAGCTTTGGCTAAAGCGCCACTGTTAATGCCCAATCTACGCGACCATGAAAAATCGTGCAGTCCTTTACCTCTACGATATGCAATAAGGAAAACATGAATACCTACAGTTGGAATGCTAAAGATTACGAAAGAAACTCACAAGCTCAACAAAAATGGGCAAGGGAACTGATTGCAAATCTGAATTTAACAGGCGCAGAAGACATTCTTGATTTAGGTTGCGGCGATGGTAAAGTAACTGCGGAAATAGCTGGGTTAGTCGGTGACGGGGCGGTTGTCGGTGTTGATAACTCGATGCAAATGATAGAGCTGGCAAAGGAAAAATATCCGCCAAACGACCATCCTAATCTTTCATTTCAAGTGATGGATGCCAGCGATTTATCATTTGAAGGCTATTTCGATCTGGTTTTTTCAAATGCGGCGCTACATTGGGTCAAGAATCATAAACCTGTCGTTGAAGGACTCTATAAAGGTCTCAGGGTTGGTGGGAAAATCCTGCTACGAATGGGCGGCAAAGGCGATGCGGCAGGTATACTTTCGATCATGGATGAGCTTAAAGCTTCACCTAAATGGGCGCAGTACTTTACTGAATTTGAATTCCCTTTTACTTTTCTTGGCGTCGATGACTATCAAGCGCTATTGAGAGAATCCGGATTTTCTATCATTCGCGTTGAACTCATTCCTAAAGATATGACGCATGATGGAAAATCTGGGCGGGAAGGATGGATTCGAACAACATGGTTGCCCTATACACAGCGAATCCCAAATGAAAAAAGGGAAGTATTTATCGAGGAGGCTGCTGCAAAATATCTGGATAAAGTACCGCTAGCAGCAGATGATAAAGCTCATGTGGCTATGATAATGATTGAAGTCGAAGCAGAAAAAATCAGGTAATATGTCGCTCAACCTACGCGGTTCCATAACAATAATCGATAATAAGGAACAAAATGAATAAGAAAATTTTAGTGTTTATCGCGGCTTTATGCCTCGGCTTATCTGCATGTAGTGGCGAGAAGGGTAATGGAGACCTGGTTAAATCAGCTTTCATTAATAACTGTATAACTCAGGAAAGTTCCACGCGTTCTGCGGAACAGGCCAAATCTTACTGTGATTGTGCGGCTGATTCAGTGTTTAGCAATAGCAGTATTTCCGATGAAACAAAAAATCTGATGCCTACTATCAGTGATAAGGACAGTAAGATTTATAAACAAAGTGATATTGCAACGGTCAAGGGACTGCTTATGGCCTGCTACACCAAAAAGTTTTATAAAAAATAAACTTCGTCGGGTTACGACTGCATGGATGCAGGAGGTAGACAGAAAACCGCTCCCTGCGTTTTCTGCATTCGCCACATCCCTGTGATTTAGCAATGCAGGAGCAATTGCCGAGCGCTAGCGTAACCCGACCTACATGGCTTATCGGCTAAACGCCGTTGGGATAATCGTAGCTGTAATGCTTGCGCAATGGCTTGACTACTTCCCACTGACTATCCAATCCTTTGTGGAACGATACCAGATCGCCCGGCAGAATTCGTACCGGCTCCCCGCCAGCTGGCGTTACCAAAATTTCGCCTTCCAGAATGTAGGCGCATTCAGTGTCATCAAAATCTATTGGGAATTTTGAAATTTCTTTTTCCCAGATTTCCCAGTTGGAAACACCCAACTCTTTTAAACGCTCTTCACTAGGATTGTGTTCGATGGTGATTTTGCTCATGCTCTTCCTAAAAAATTAAACTTATTGAAACGGCAATTTTAGCATCAGGCCTGTCTTGTGTCGCCACCTGTGATTAGTCTTGGATGGTGAGGTACGCCATCAATCGCGAACGATGGGCTTCCTGCGTCAGCCCATCCTATAACTCAACGCTTGAAGCCAGTTTCAGCGCCCGGTCAATTTCTTCCAGCGTATTATAAAAATGCGGCGAAAACCGGATGCCGCCGCCGCGTAAGGCGCAAACCACGCCGTTGTCCTGCAAGTGTTTATACAGCACTTCGTTTGCAACTGTCCGGTGTTTGAAGATGACAATGCCGGATTTGAGCCGACTGCGTTGTCCCGACAATAAAATCAGCTGCGCGTTTTTATCAATCGCATCGATTAAATAGTCGGATTTTTCCAAAACCTGCGCTTCGACTGCATCCATGCCGGTGTCCAACAATAACGATAAGCTGGCGGAAAACGCGTGGATGCCCAGCATATTGGGGCTGCCGCATTCGAAACGGCGGGCAGTGGGGTGAGCTTCCCAGGGCTGGTTTTCATAATTATGGGTGTCTTTCATCATGTGCCAGCCGTACTGGGTCAGCTTCAGCTTGTCCCTGGCTGTGGGGGTGGTGTAAAAAACGCCCAGTCCTTCGGGGCCGAACATCCATTTATGGCCGTCGGCCATTACAAAATCGGCTTGATAAGCCTGCACGTCAAACTGCACCGCGCCCAGGCTTTGGATCGCATCGATGCAAAACAAAATGCCGCGTCGCTTGCAGAATTCGCCGATTCGTTTCAAGTCCATGCGCAGTCCCGAGGCGAATTGTATGGAGCTGATGGTCAATAAGCGGGTGTTGCCATCGACCAGCGCAAATAAAGCATCCTCGGGCGTATTAGCACTGTGCAGGTCGGCTTGGCGAAATTCCACGCCCTGATCGGCCAGGGATTCCCACGGCAGCCTGTTAGAGGGAAACTCCTCGTGGCTGGATACGATATTGTCGCCGGGCTGCCACTCTAAGCCGTAGGCGACAAAGGACAAGGCTTCCGAGGTATTTTTAACCAACGCAATATCGTCAGCGGAGGGGGCGTTTAATAAGGCCTGCAATTGGCTGCGCAGTTCGGTTTCTTTGTGCAGCCAGTCCAGGTAGAAGTGCGAGCCGTAGCGGGTATTTTGCTGAGCAAACTTGATTACAGCTTCCCCGGTTCTTTTAGGCCAGGGCGCTACGGCGGCATGGTTGAGATAAATTAATTCGTTGGTTAGCGGGAATTCAGGGTGCTGGGTGTTACTCATAAAGACAATCGCTCAAATCGGGTATTTTAGGTGGTTTGGATAGCTTGCCGTCATGAATCATTTGAAAGGCTTTATCAAAATCCGCGTTGACAAAGCCCCGACTTAAATGAATGCACAGGCAATAAACGGCTGAATAATCAGCGCTGCTGCCGGAGCTGCAATGGTTGATTTTATCGGACAGGGCGCGCATGACCGATAAGACAAAACCGTCATGCCGCCATGCTACTAGGGTGTCTGTAACATCGCCGCCCTGCATTGCAACAGCGCCCAACGCGCTATAGGCAAGATTGACTAAACCAGCCAATATTTCAACCATGTCGCCGGATTTGATTGCTTTTAATGCCGCGCTGCCTTCGTCCATCAGTAACGCTTGGCGCATAACAACGTCCATGTCGGATAGTCGTATGGCTGCCTTAGGTTCTGCTTGCGGCAAGGAAAAGGCGTCGTGAAATTCTCTGACTAACTTCAGGTGCTTGTTCATGGTTTTTGTCCTCTTTTATTCGAGTGCAATTTTATCTTCGATACAATGGCAGACTCCGATAGTCGGCGCTTCCAGCGTCATTTTGATGTCTATGGTTTCGGAGCCGTTTAACTTCCCGCTTTCGACGGCTTTGAGCACTGCATGTTCGAACTCGCGTTGCGAGGTGATGCCGACATGCTTGAGGAATTTTCTGATTTCCAAATTTAAGGTGTCTTCATTCATTTTGACCTCCTAAAGGCAAAGTTTTAGTCGAGTGCGTTGTGAACTGTATTATGTCCTAAAGAAAAAAGGAATAAGTAAGTTCCGCTAATCCTAAAAACAGCAGTTTATCCACGAAAAGCACGAAAGCCAAAAGTAGGCGCCTCTAGGCGACACGAAATAAATCAATATATTGTATTGATTTAGCGACTTACCCTTTGGGTAACGGCCTACGGTTTGATAACTTTTTGAAAACTTTTGTGCTTTTCGTGGAAGAAATGATTTTTCTAGGTTAATTAAGCCGCATTAAAAGAGCCCCGCCACGTTATTGGCAATATCGGTCAAATCCAGCCAACAGGGTTTCCAGAGCATTATTGTTCTCGGTATCAACTGTAATTACACCGGACTGCTCTTGTTCCGACAGCGGTTGCGCCGATTGCAGCTGTTGATGCAACACGGCTACCGTCGCTTCCGACGCATCGTTTTGTCGTTGCTGGATGCGTCTGCATAATTCCTGGTCGGATGCCTGAAAACTAACGATATGAAACGGCACGACGCAGTCCGCCGCAAGCTGCCGGAACAGAGAGCGTTGCCCGGCCTTAAGAAAGGCCGCATCGATAATAACCGGGAAACCGGCGTCAAGCACGACTTTAGCAAGCTTCTTAAGATGTTGGTAGGTTTTTACACTGGCCTCTTGGGTGTAAAGTCCATCGTCCATGCCGCTACCGGTTTGCGCATTAGCATCGTAGCCGAACAGCCGTTTGCGTTCTATGTCTGAGCGTATCTGGAATGCACCGATGTGTTCGGCAAGTTGGCCTGCGAAAGTTGATTTTCCTGAGCCTGAATAGCCGTGGGTGATGATCAGGAAGGTCGGGCAAGGCTTAGTAAAACGCTCAGCCAGACCGGCATAAATCGCGTATTCGCAACGCGCCTGTTTAGCAATCTTATCGTCGGCGGGTTGCTGCGCCATGCGCAACAAGGCAACTTTAGCCCGAACCAGTGCACGGTAAACCAAGTAATACCGTAGCAATGCCAGCCCTTGATAATCGCCGCTGCGTTGCAAATAGCGGTTAAGGAAGCGGTAAGCGTAGCGGGCATAGCCAAAGTGCAGCAGGTCGACAAACAAAAAAGCCGCTTCGCTGATCACGTCGATCCAGCGCAACAGCGGATTAAATTCGATGCAATCGAACAAGGTCACCTTGCCGTTGATCAGCGTCATGTTGCCCAGATGCAGGTCGCCGTGGCATTCGCGCACATAGCCTTGTTGCTTGCGTTGCTGCATCATATCGGCCAGCTTGTGCCATTCGTTATCGCCCCAGAGTTGGATCTTTTGCAGCTGCTGTTTTTGACTGTCATCGGCTAGCAAAGGCCGGATATGGTCGAAATTTTCGTCAAACCAATGCTTGATGTTGGCGCTGTCGCCATAGGGGGAGTTTTCGTCAGTCCGGTCTATCGATTCATGAAAACCGGCGACAATGCCGCTAAGTTGATCGATTGGTTCGGTGTCTAGCTGGCCGCGTTTTGCGTATTCGCTTAGCAATTGACCCACAGGAAACCGGATCATCTTGACCGCGTACTCAATGGGGTTGCCAGCGCCGCCTAGTTTGGGATGTTCCGGCGTTCCGGTAATCGGCACGATCTCAAGATACAGCTCGGCAGCTAAACGCTTGTTCAGTCTTAATTCTTCATCGCAGCAAAGGCGGCGTTTTTCCAGCGTGGAAAAATCCAGGAAACCGAAGTTAACCGGTTTTTTGATTTTGTAGGCGTGTTGGCCGATCAGCAGTACCCAGGAAATATGGGTTTCAATGATGTTGCAGGCATTAATATCAAATAACGCATTAATCAGGGTGAGGCTTGAACTTTGTGCTGTATTGTTGCTCATGATGATAACCCCGATGCAATCGATGGTCAGATGGTATTACGTTCGAGGCATCAGGCGCAATGTCCAAAGGGGAGGGGCGTGCAAATTACGCCGCTGTTTTTGCCATCAGCGTCAAAATAAAATCGGTTTCTATATCAAGCTCCGCAACCTCTTTAATAGCTTGCTGAACGTCCTCATTGGCCCGCCAGGCAAAAGGCGTCATTTGTAGAAGGGCGATTCTTTGCTGGGGATTCGGGGCGATTTTATAGCTGATGCGTTGCGTGTCGATGCGCTCAAAGCCTTCCGGCACCACGCTTTCCAACGCATGTTCTTTTACCTCGGCATAGATAAATTCTTTCAGTTGCCATAAATGTCGTGGCCCCGGTGTTACCGTTAGCAAAAGTCCTGATGGTTTTAGCGCTCGTCTAAGTTCATCGTCATTTGACGGGGCAAACACCCTCAGCACAAAGTCGAAATACTCGGTTGCATAAGGCAGCCGGTTTGAACTGGCGACTATAAATCGGCCATTGGGCTGTTTTTTGGCTGCTGCGGCTACGGCAAATTTGGCGATGTCGATGCCGTGCAGCATCATCGAATTTGAGCAATGTGCCTCAATCATCCGGCTGTAATAACCTTCGCCGCACCCCAGATCCAGCAGATGCTTGGGTTGGCTGGCATCGATCACCATCGCCAGCGCTTTAGCCATCGGCTCATAAAATCCGGCCTCCAAAAAATCGCGTCTGGCCTGCATCATTGGCTTGTTATCGCCAGGTTCTGTGGAGTGCTTAAATTGCACCGGCAACAGATTCAAATAACCTTCCTTTGCAAGATCAAAGTGATGGTTGTTCTCGCAAATATAACTTTTAGCGGATGGACTCAGCTGTAGCGAGGCCTCGCAAATAGGGCATAAATAACAGGACGTTGGCGGATGAGCTTGGCGCATGTAAACAAGGGTTTTTACGCAGTTAGCCGGGTAAAAATTGTAGAGGGATTGAGCGGTTGATCGCTTTGAAGGAAGACAGGATCAACTTAAGTTAACCCTGCCCCAATTAAAAGTCGGATCTAATGCTTAGAGTGACTTGTAAAAGCCTAATGCTTTGCTTAATTCAGCAATAGCTTTTGGCTCATCAGCGCTTTTGCCGATTATTTGCGCTTTAATAAGGCTGTCAAGACCTTGCTTTACGACAGCTTCGTTACCTACGATTTCATCAGAAGCGTTACGTGCAGCTTTTTCATGCGTATAAGCGGCATTGAAATCGTGTTTGTTGATTTCAGCTATAGCTTCTTCAATATGCGCTATAACTTCAGCAGCTTTTGCATTTTCTGCGAAAGCAACGGTGCTTGCGCCTAAAGAAATAGCCATAACGAATGTGAGTACTGCATTTTTGATTAAATTCATCATATACCTATGAGGTGTTTTGGTGTGATTTTCAGGCAATGCCTGAAAATAAATGATTGGAAAGGTAATTGCTTTCCAAGCGCTATGATATACGAAAAATCTTAAAGTCATCTGAAATAAATTCAGCCGATAAAGGGACAGGCAGCTAATCCTTAAAACCTTTACGATGCGATTCTCGTCGAGCAGGACGTCAAAACGATGGAAAAATCATTTGGAAAGAAAAAATTATAGACCGAATTTAACTTGAAAGACACTTCTAAAAGATCAGAAGCTGTCAGGCTGCACGTAGCTGTGGCGAGGCTCCCAATTGGGTGGATTGGGAGCCAGCGTAAACTATTCGCTAACCTGGGTAATCCAGTCTTGCAGGTTGTAGTAGTTGGTAATGCGGGCAACTTTGTTGTCGCGGATTTCAAAAAAAGCACCGGCTGGCAGGCGGTATTTTTGCCCTTGTGCGGCAGGTAAGCCTTCGTCGGTTTTGATGTATTCGCCCAATACGACAAATTCGGCAGCGGCGCGTTTGCCGTCAGCTGTCGCCATGATGACCATTTCGACCAGCTGTTCTTTGTAATTGTTATTCATGCAGGCCATGAACTGGGTGAATGCGTCTTTGCCGATTTCTCGTCTGCCTTGGTTGATGTCGTGGATGACGTCGTCAGTCAGCAGATTAAGGAAGGTCTTCATGTCGCCGCCGTTGAATGCGGCATAGTATTGTTCTATCAGGTTGATGCTATCTTGGTTCATAGTGGTTTCGTAGTCAAATATAGTGTTTAAATCTCCTCTCCCTAACCCTCTCCAGCAGGAGAGGGGACAGAGGCGTTGAATTTCGGTTTGCGGTGGAATATCAATCTCTTTCCCAATTATCCCGCAAGGTCACAGTGCGGTTAAATACCAGTTTGCCATTAACGCTGTCTATCGCATCAAAGCAAAAATAACCGGTGCGTTCGAATTGGTAGCGGCTTTCCGGTTGCGGATTAGCCAAGCTGGCTTCCACTCGGCAATCGGTCAGGACTTCTAGCGAATCAGGGTTTATTACGTCCAGGAAGTTAGGTTCATTGTCCGGG
This sequence comes from Methylobacter sp., assembly GCA_025361585.1. GTDB lineage: Bacteria > Pseudomonadota > Gammaproteobacteria > Methylococcales > Methylomonadaceae > Methylobacter_A. The sequence goes on from JANYKK010000351.1 coordinate 31,484, forward strand.
GCAGGCACGCTGAACAGGCGGTTATACAGGCGCAGTTCCGCCGGCTTAGAGTGCGGCTCGGAAACCCAGTGGATAACGCCTTTGACTTTACGGCCTTCGGGATTTTTTCCCAAGGTGTCGGGGTCGTAGCTGCAACGCAGTTCGGTGATGTTACCGCCTGCATCCTTGATGATTTCGTTGCACTGGATAACGTAAGAGCCGCGCAAACGCACTTCGCCGCCTTCCACCAGACGCTTGTATTTCGGCGGTGGCACTTCGGCAAAGTCGTCCTGTTCGATCAGTATGACTTTGGAAAAAGGCACGATGCGTTTGCCCAGCTCAGGTTTTTGCGGATGATTGCTGACTTCCAGTTGTTCGGTTTGGTCTTCTGGATAATTCTCGATGACCACACGTAGCGGCTGTAAAACCGCCATGGCTCTGAGCGCATTCTCGTTTAAATCTTCGCGGATGCAGTATTCCAGTACGCCCATTTCTATCCATGAATTTTGTTTGGTCAGGCCAATGCGCTCGCAAAAATCGCGTATCGATTTAGGCGTAAAACCGGCGCGGCGAAGTCCTGCGATGGTCGGCATGCGCGGGTCGTCCCAGCCGTGGACATGTTTTTCCATGACCAATTGGTTGAGTTTGCGCTTGCTGACGATGGTGTATTCCAGCTGCAAGCGGGCAAATTCGATTTGCTGCGGATGGCTGGGTGTTTTAACTTGATCCAACACCCAGTCGTAAAGCGGCCGGTGGTCTTCAAACTCCAGCGTACATAGCGAGTGGGTGATGCCTTCTAGCGCATCGGAAATGCAGTGGGTGTAATCGTACATCGGATAGATGCACCAGTCGTCGCCGGTGCGTTGGTGATGCACGCGGCGAATTCGGTACAACGCCGGGTCGCGCATGTTGATGTTGGGCGAGGCCATGTCGATTTTGGCGCGCAATACATATTGACCGTCGGCAAATTCACCGGCGCGCATGCGTTTGAATAAATCGAGGTTTTCCGCGATCGGGCGGCTACGGTCTGGGCTTTCCTTGCCGGGTTGGGTTAGTGTGCCGCGATATTCCCTGATTTGTTCGGCGGACAGGCTGTCGACATAAGCTTGGCCTTGTTCGATCAGTTGTACAGCATAGTCGTAAAGTTGTTCAAAATAATCCGACGCGTGGCGCAGTTCAGACCATTCAAAGCCCAGCCACTGTACGTCGCGCTTGATTGATTCCACATACTCATCGCTTTCTTTTTCGGGATTGGTGTCGTCAAAACGCAGATTGCAGCGGCCGTTGTTTTCGGCGGCGATACCGAAATTCAGGCAGATTGATTTTGCATGACCGATATGCAGGTAGCCGTTAGGTTCGGGGGGGAAGCGGGTGACGATTTTGCCGTTGTTTTTGTTGTCTTTGAGATCGTTGGCGATGATCTGGCGGATAAAGTTTGACGCAGGTTGGGTATCGTTTGTGGACATTGGGTTTGTTAGTAAAGTGAATTTGTATCAATTATACATTGAATGGCCGTTACGGGGCTATTCGGCGACCAGTGTCTGTATCCGGTAAAAGCCCTCGCCGTTATTGCCTAGAACATCGGCCAGCCAGGGCAAAACCTGGTTCATTTCAGCCGCCAAAGTCCACGGCGGATTGATCACGATCATGCCGCTGGCAGTCATGCCGTGTTCGTCGCTGTCTGCGCGTATGCCGAGTTCAAACAGTTGTACGTTTTTGATGCCGCTGGTTTTTATGGCTAACTCCAGCTTTTGGTTACGGCTGCGCTCGATGACCGGATACCAGAGCGCATAAGTGCCAGTGGCGAAACGTTTGTGCATGGCAATAAGCGACTCAACCACCTGCTGGTAATCGGTTTTCATTTCATAAGAAGGATCGATTAGCACCAGTCCCCGGCGCTCGGTCGGCGGCAACAACTTTAAGCAGCTGGTTAAACCGTCGGCATGAAATACGCTGATACGCTTGTCTTTATGGGCTTCGGCGGTTAATAACTTTATTTCGGTGGTATGCAGTTCAAATAAACACAGTCGGTCTTTGTCGCGCAGCAATTGTTTGGCGATTAACGGCGAGCCGGGATAGCGGGTTAATTGGTCGGTGCTATTAAACCGTTTGATCAGGCTGACATAGCGGGCAACGCATTCCGGCAAATCGTTGCGATGCCATAATTTACCGATGCCGCTGTCAAATTCCCTGTTTTTTAAGGCGTAGTCGCCATCCAACTGATATTTTCCGGGGCCTGCATGGGTATCGATGCAGCAGAAAGGTTTGTCTTTTGTTCTTAAATATTCAAGGCTTTGCATCAGGACGATGTGTTTTAAAACATCGGCAAAATTGCCTGCATGGAAGGAGTGTCGGTAGCTGAGCATGATCGGTTTGATGGTTTAGAATACTTTGTCGAATATTGTCATGCCTATTTCAAAAGCAATCAGCCAGATAATAATCCATTCCAGTATCGTTGAATGTCTGTGTTTTTGCTCGTCTGCCAGCATTTCAAATAACTCATGGATAGTCTCCAGCTTTTTTGACAATACCTCGGTTCGTTGAGCAATTTCCAGGTATTTTGCGGTGACCCCGTAAAAGGCCTCATATTCCGGGTATTCCCAAAAGAAATCAGGCGTATCCAGCAAGTCGTAATTCAAAATAATGTCGCTTTTGGTTAAAAACAGTTGTCCGCGGATCTTCGCTATTTTATTGCGGCTTAACTTGATTTTGCCGTTTTCAGCTAATGACTTGGGAATGTAGCTGGTGTTGTTGATGGTTGTGAGCGCATTGGTTTCAAAAGAGGTCAGCTTAATCGATTGCGCCATGCCTTGGGATAATGCAAATATCAGAATGGGATCCGAAGACTCAATTTCAATATGATCTTCAATAATGCGGGTACTGGGACAGTCGAGAGCGAAGGTAAAGTTGTCTTCCTCTGGGAAAGTCAGCGGATTTTCTGCATGATCCAATAATAGCTGATGCAGCTTGGCCTGCTGCTCTAAGTCGACATTCCAGTGCACAACAGCGCCATAAGCAAAGACAATAGACCAGCATTGATCGTCTTCAATCAATAATGCGCCTTTAATAATCCGTATCAGCGTCGAGTCTGATAGCAACCTTGCCAATGCACTGATGTCAAAACCTTGCGCCAAACAATAGGCTACGCATTTCTTAATGGACTGATTCTCAGACATAAAGCGCCCTCAAAAGTTAATATTCAAGGTAACTGTGGGGTGACAAGCTTTCGTTTATGTATCGCATTGTGGTATCAGTAGACCTGCCTCCATCTGTTGATACCACTGAAAATAACGGTTATTACTCTGCAATTTTTATCAGCCAGCCATTCTCGGCATTACATTTTGGATTTTTGACGGTAACCTTGATATTGATTCTTGCTGCTGTATTAAGTAACTCGGCAGGTAATTTACCTTTGACCAGATAAAAACCTTCTTTATTTTCGGCAGTCACGTCAACGGGGATCGATTTTATGGTGACTTTGATTTGCTCGGGTTTTTCCACATTAAAAGCCCAAAAAGAGAATGCTGATCCCGGTGCAACGGTTGCCAGATTGGCGGGCAAAAATTTGTTTAGCTGTGCTTTTAAACAGCCACCTTCGCTACCGCCACCACCGCCGGCCATATTGTGTCCGCTATGATGCTCTGAGGCATAAGCTGCGCTGACATTAAAGCAAGAAACTATAAAAAGAATGGCGAGTAGTCTTGGTATTTTCATCAGTTTACCTTTCAATTATTATTTTTGTTATGACCCGCATAATGCGAGTTTTGAATCGTGGCTAAGGCTGGAAGATTTGTCGGTGAAATCACCCGTATCGCTAATTATATTCATAAATGACGATTCATCATAAAACATTGGCATAGTCCTGTTCCAGTTGCTTGAAATTCATTGACGACATGAAGCGACTGAAACTCAGCCAGGAGGAAAGCCCCATTAAGTCTTTGAACTGCGGCGGCAGGAAGCGCGGCGCTATCACTGTGCCTTCATCAACCAAATCGAACAGCACCTTCATGTCCTCAATCATGGTTTTACCGCAAAACAGCAACGGGATGCGGTCGGGCTTGCCCTTGTTGACCGCAAGACGCATGAAATTGTAGGTTAGCACGAAGCCTTTGATATAGGTCAGGTCTTTGGTAAACGGCATGCCGTCGGAACTGCTGCCCCTGAATACCCGGCTGCTGAGTGTATAGCTTTCTTCTTTGTCCAGGCCTTTTTCCCTAAAGAAATCGAATATGTCCAAAAAGTCGGCGCCTTCTTCTGCCAGCGTGATTGCACGCACCCGGTTAATTAGGCGCATCAGTCGGTTGGGCGTGGAGCTGAAAGTCAATATTTCCATCAATACCGCTAACCCTTCCTGGGTGACGGTTGCTGACGGCGGCCCTTTGCCGAGAAAGGTGCAATAAGGTTGAGCCAAGCCGTTCAAGGTGGTGCCCAGATGCACCCATATTTCGTGAACTTCAAGCACGCGCAGATCGCGCATGTTGAACAGCGCATCGGTGCGTAATTTGATGTAATCGGTGCCGGCTGCAGCATCGGCGACAATACCGTCGCTGAGCATGGCGCGTAGGCCTTCGCCGGGGAACACGGCTTGGATTTTCTCGTTAAGGATGTCGACAGCATCCTTGGCATTGATGGTCTTGGGTTCCTCGACCAGAAAATCCAGTTGTAATAATTGCGACAGGGTTCCTTCCATCATGCTGCCCAGATCGGCAATGGTCGGGTCGCCGACATGAAAAACGTCCTGAGATGAGCCGTATAATTCCTGGGAAATATTGGCGAAGGTCGGTTTCCCTCTGGTTTCCAGCATACGCACGACATCCAGGTATTCTTTGCAGATTCGGCGCATGATTACGCTAAGCGGGTTGAGCTGGCCGAGCTTGCGCATTAAGTCGCGCTCAATCTGGTAAAACTCGTGTTTCTTTTCGTTCGGGTCAAAGCCTAAGGGGCGTTTTTGATAATAGTCCGGCGTGACGATAGGCGATTTTTTGCAGTTGCTCTCGAAAAAAGCCTGCTTGATATTATCGTCCCATTTGATTGCGTCAAGTATCCGTATCGGTTGTTGAGCCTTGACGATCCGATCCGACAGCGCTTTGACTTCGGTCAGGTAAGCGGAGGGTTTAATGGCTTTTTTGCGCATGTATATCGTCCATTAGCGGTGCAGTGTTTAAGGTTAACCGTAAAAATAACGAAACCTCATCCAGTATAGCAACAGATTGACAAAGCCCAACGGGATTCCAATCCGGGTAAATTCGAAAATTGAAAGAGGCTTCATATTTTTAGCGTGTTGAAGCCGACATTGTTGCCGATACATTCATTATCATCCAAAAGATGATGGATGATTTTACCGCTTGGCTGTAAATAAATGCTAAATAACCCACATATTGATTACTAGAACAGTATTTTATATAGAATAGTTAAGGTCAATTAAGACTATTTTAAGGTTAAATGATGAGAATAGAATCATCAGTATTATTACGTATGAAATATGAACAACGAGTACAACCGACATGAATGAAAGCGACATCATTTCAACACGACGCAAGTTCCTGAAAAATATGGCTTATGGTTCCCTGTTGATGGTAGGGGGGATCGGAGTCGCAAACGCAAAAGTCAAGCATATAGCTTCACATGCAGTCCTTACTTCCCATAAAACACGTGTTCATGACACGCTACATCGGCATTTGTCTTCAAACGAGTTTACAAACGAGTTCTCGCACATTCCTCCCCAGCACAGGTCTTCGCCCAAGATAGATACCCCTAGGGGGCTTGATCTGAACTCACCTTCGCATAAGGTGCTTGCCTTCCATAACACCCATACTGGCGACCAGTTAAAACTGACTTATTTTGAGCAGGGTCGTTATATCGAAGGTGCGCTTCACGAAATTAATCATTTGTTTCGCGACTATCATGACGGTAGTGTCCACCCCATCGATCCCGCGTTACTGGATCAGTTGTATGATTTAAAGCATGTGCTGGAAGCCAGAAAGCCGTTTCATATCGTCTCCGGGTATCGGTCACCGGCCACCAACGCCGATTTGCGTAAACACAGCGATGGCGTCTCTAAAAATAGCCTGCACATGCAGGGTAGAGCGATCGATATACGCATTGAGGGTTTAGATTCCAGAAGGATTAGAAATGCGGCTCTGGCTATGCGCCGTGGCGGCGTTGGTTATTACGCAAAATCCGATTTTGTGCATTTGGACACCGGCAGTGTTAGAACTTGGGCTGGCTAGAGGTTCTAGCGAACCTCTTCTTAATACATGAAACCACGAAGGACGCGAAGTTTCCTTCGTGGTAAATACATTGGCAGTCGTCGCCCATTCCAATTCTTCCGCGCAACAAATCGTCTATTTGATTAGCGCTTCCTGTGCAGTATTGGTGCTGATAAATAGCGACTGATCTGACAGGTCATCCGGCTTACTTAGCGCCCCCAGCAATACCGCATCATGGCCATAAATATCAGGGTAAAACTCTAGATTATCAAATTGGTCGAAAAAAGCAGTGATATAAAAAAACAACACCGGTATCGGCTTCTTCAAGATGACTCGCTGCGTTTTTGGCGTGCTCATGGCGAGTTGTATAGTTTCCGGGTTCCAGTCGTCCTGATTTTTAAGCGCAAACTCAGCCAGTTTTTCAGGGTTTGCAACCCGCACGCAGCCATGACTGAAATCCCTGCGTGATTTGCTAAACAAGGCATTGGCTGGCGTATCATGGAGATACACATCATCCTTGTTGGGGAAGATGAACTTCACCCGGCCTAAAGAATTCTTTCCGCCCGGACGCTGTCTGATCCTTAACTTGCCTTCTTTGAGCAGATTCATTGTTTCTGCGTTAAGCGCTGTAGGTTTTTCCCCGTCGCGAAAAACAGAAACCAGCTCCATATTTTCCTTATCAAGATAATCCTTGTTTTGAATTAACTTGGGTAATATTTCATTCTTTATGATGCTGTAAGGTACATTCCAATAAGGCATAAAATCGATAAAGTGCATTTCCGCCATCAACACCGGGGTTTGAGTTTTTAGTGCATTGCCGACTACAACCCTCATATTAATAATATTGGCATCTGGCTGATCAATGGCATCAAACGCCCATAATTGGAAGGCTGGAATATTAACAATAACGAAAGCTCCGCTACTGAGTTCCGGCAACCAGCGCAGTCTTTCCATAGCCAGTTCGATTTGTGTTACGCGTTCGCTTAAGGGTACGTTGAGTGCGGCTACGGTGCCTGTTCCAATATATCCATCAGCAGTGAGTCCATGCCGTTTTTGAAACTTTTTAACCCCGGTAACGATAGCATCAGTGTATAACGAGGATTTTTTAGGGTTGCTAACCGATTTATCTTCGGGCAAATCACCTAGGGTGGTTAAAAATTGGCGTAACTCGGCGATTTGAGGGTGATTGTCACCAGGATGCAACGTTTTTGTAGCGTCTAATTTGAAAAACGGAGCGTTCAAGGCAAGCTGGCGGTAATTAGCCAAGGCTATTTTTAATTTTTGATATTGTTTTAACTTAGGTTCAATCGATAGCGGCAATTCAGCCAGCGTATTTTGCGCTAGGCTGTTTTTAATTGACAAGGGTAAATCAATCAGCTTTTTTTCTCTTAACTTTAAGTTAAAATTGATGCCCTGAGGATTGACTCTACCATAATGTAAATCATGCAAGAAGCGTAGCAGTGAGATACTGACTGCTGTGTCGTATAGCGCTAATTCTTTGTACGCATCCGATTTTAACTTTAAGGTAGGCTGTAGTTTTTGTTGGAGCGTGTTCGTGTCGTAATTCTTAGGATTTAAGCCGTGGATAGTCGCGTTCGTCAACAGATTAAGTGCAGCGTTGATGTTTTTTTCTGAGTCCCCATTGCCTAGCCAAAGCAATTGATGGTTCGACATTGTGTAGAGGGATTCAAGATCGTCGGTACGATTTGGAAAGTTAGGCAGCATCAGATAAGGGTGCTGTTTGGTTGTAATAATGGTGGTAATTTCCTGGGCTACGCCGGGTTCCTGATTAGCTGTTTCTTCGGCAAGTAATGCCTGCATGGGTAGACTCAAGAGTAGGCCCAAAAAGAAAAATATTGGCAATTGGGGAAGAGCGCGTCTTATAGTCTTTTTCAATTTATTTATTCGCTGAATGTTCGTGATGTGAAGTTTTGCGGTTGAGGGTTGGATAAGCCTCTTTAAAATCAGGATGATTGGTTTTTTGTTACATCCCTTAGCGGTAGAGGAATTTTAACATTAACTATATCATTCGAGGAAATTTTGACGGCTTGTCCGGATATTTTCCGAGAGACGCATCACTAAATGAATTTCGTTTACTACAAGGCAATGCTATGGCAAATCTTACTTTTTTAGGCGCAACTGGACAAGTTACCGGTTCCTGTTATTTGGTGGAAAGCGATTCCAGCCGTATTTTGCTTGATTGCGGAATGTTTCAGGGTTCAAGAGAAACAGAAAAACAAAATGAAGCCGATTTTCCGTTTTCCCCGGCGGATATTGATGCGGTGGTGTTATCTCATGCTCATCTTGATCATTGCGGGCGCTTGCCCAAGCTGGTTAAAGATGGATTCAATGGGCCGGTGTTTCTGACTGAGGCCAGTTTTTCGCTGTTGGAATTGATGTTGATGGATGCTGCTCATCTGCAATTACGGGATACGGAGTGGGAAAACAAGCGTCGGGAGCGAGCCGGTAAGCCGCTGCTTGAACCTTTATATACCGAGGCGGATGTTAAAGCGTTGCTGGCGTTACGTCAGCCGATAGCCTATGGCGTAGAAACTAAAATACTGCCTACTCTAAGCGTTTCTTTTCATGAAGCCGGACATATACTCGGTTCGGCTATAGTGCGTTTGCGTATCAACGATAAAGATAAAGTCAAAACACTGGTTTTTTCCGGTGATTTGGGCAATCCGAGTTCGCCATTATTGCGCGATCCGACAATTTTAACCGAAGCCGATATATTGTTGCTTGAATCTACTTACGGCGACCGCGACCATAAGCCGCTGGAAAGCACCTTAGATGAATTGCGTGTGGCATTGGCGGAGGCAGCAGAGAGTGGTGGCAATGTCATTATTCCGGCTTTTGCGGTGGGCAGAACCCAGGATCTGATTTACTGGCTAGGCAAAATTCAGCGTCAGGGAGGATTGCCACAGCAACAAATTTATCTGGATAGCCCGATGGCAATCAGCGCCAGTAATATCTACGCTGAAAATGTGAGCTTATTCAATATAGATGATCCTGAATTTACCGAAGTTGCCCCCGGTGGCTGGCAAGCTTGGCTGCCGGGACTGATTTATTCTCAGGCAGCTGAAGAGTCCATGGCCGTTAACCGTATTGCCGGTGGCGTGGTAATTATTGCCGGTAGCGGCATGTGCAATGGCGGGCGCATTCGCCACCATCTTAAATACAATTTATGGCGGCGCAATGCGCATATTATCATCGCAGGCTTTCAGGCCGAGGGCACTTTAGGCCGGGCTATTGTTGACGGTAAAAAGTCGCATTTGAAAATTTTGGGTGCTGAAGTCAGTGTGGCGGCCAAGGTGCATACCCTGGGCGCATTAAGCGCCCATGCCGATCAAAGTCAGTTGTTAGACTGGGCTAGTCATTTTAAAGAGCCCAAGCCTAAGCTTTATCTGATTCATGGCGAAAAAACGGCCACATTGTCATTGCAGACTTGCTTCAAACGAGTGGGATGGCATGCCAATATACCTGCTGTGGGAGAGAAAGTTGCTATTTGTTAATGGCTTGACGCCGATTGATTAATCGTCCGATGCTCCCTCTTTATTGTAGAGTAAATTCTTTGTGAATTGTTAGCCAGTAAATAGCGGTAAATAAAGTTGGCATGGCTGTTGACTGGAAAGTTGGATTGGTTATAATGGTCGGCTTCTTCGGGGCTTGGTAGCAGGCTTTGACAGGAATGGAAAGCGAA
>JANYKK010000004.1 GCA_025361585.1 Methylobacter sp.
AAATCCGCCGACGACGGCAAAAGCTGGTCGAAGCCCGAAGTGATTGGTCAGACCGCCCAGTCCGGCGATCAGCCGTTTTTGGTCAGCGACGGGCAGAAGGTCTATCTTTCCTGGAAAACGCAGCAGCAGGATTACGGTTTAATATCAATTGATGATAAATAGTCGCCAAAGCATGAAGCGTACTCTATGCTTACCCGTTTTAACGATATAACAACTGACCTTTATGGAAATTATTTACTTTTTACTGCATTTGCTCAAAGACCCTCTAACGACGCTGCAAGATTTTTTGGCGCATTACGAGATGCTCACTTATGGGATTTTGGTTGCGATCATTTTTGTCGAAACGGGCTTAATCATCATGCCGCTGCTGCCCGGCGATTCGCTGCTGTTTGCGGTGGGGCTGCTGGCATCATCGACAGGAAAGCTGGATATTCAAATCATCATTCCGCTGCTGATAAGCGCGGCGTTATTGGGCGACAATGTCAACCATTTTGTCGGCAAGCATTTTAGTAAGTTCGTTAAATCGCGGGAACAGATTTTGTTTTTCAAGCATGAATATCTTACCCAAACCGAAGCCTTCTACGAAAAGCACGGCGGGAAAGCCGTTATTATTGCCCGCTTTGTCCCGATTATTCGCACCATCGCCCCTTTCGTTGCAGGGGCGGGCAGCATGAAATACTCGAAATACATTATTTTTTGCATCATCGGCGCGACCTTATGGGTTACCAGCATCACCTTAACCGGTTATTTCTTGGGTTCGAATGAATGGGTCAAGCACCATTTCGAGAAGATCGTTTTGGGTATTGTTTTCGTGTCGTTCATGCCGATGGTTTGGCAGTTTGCAAGGGTCAAATTGCTTAAACAAACCCAGTCCATTTAAAACTGATCATCACTCTAACCGCGCCAAGTAAAAATACGGCTTTACCGATAATCAACGCATCACCGATGTTTAAAAAAATAATATCTTCTATGTTTGGATTTAACAGCCATGAAGGCGGTCAGGCCGACCTGAGTTTAGCGCCTATGGGCGACGAGGCGAGTCCGCTGCTGCAAAAAATGTGGGCATTGTTTGCGGCCTTAAACGGCGAAGAGCGGCCGCGCTTTGTTGGTGGGTTATTATTGACTTTGGTGCTGCTGTTGCATGTATGGCTAGGCCTTTGGTTATTAAAACCAGCCGATGTTCCCCCTCCTGCCTCATCGCAGATTATCATGGAAGTGTCGCTGGTTTCCATGCCGAATCAACAAGCTCCGGTTACTCCGCCCGCGCCGCCCAAACCCGAGCCGCCGAAAAAGGAGCCGGCCAAAATTCCGGTCAAGAAAAAAACGCCGACGATACCTAAACAGGCGGAGCTGCCAAAACCGCAGCCTATCGCTGATGAAAAACCTTCTGTTACGCCGACAGCGCCGGTTATAGCGCCGCAACCGGTCAGTCGGCCCGCGCCGGTCGTTAGTACTGAGCCGAGAATCAGCACCGGCGTCGTTCCGTTGGAACGCGTTCCGCCCAAGTATCCGGCGCGTGCGGCTAGTCGACGTATTGAGGGCTGGGTTAAAATCGAATTTACCATCACAACGGATGGCGACGTTGAAAATGCCGTCGTTGTTGAGGCCGAGCCTGCTGAAGTTTTTGATGAGGCCGCGCTAAAGGCGATTAATCAATGGAAGTTCAAAGAAAAAATAGTGAATGGCGTAGCCGTTGAGCAGCGCGCAGTTCAGACCTTGCAATTTAAACTAACTCAATAATCCTAGAAGTATTAGATTGTCCACGAAAAGCACGAAAAGCACGAAAACACACGAAATGAATCGATATGTTTTATTACACAGTCATGCACTTTTCTGGCTCCCACGATTCTGCGAGGGGATCAGAAAAATTTCGTGATTTTCGTGCTTTTCAATGATTTTTAAAATGATACATCCCTTAATTTTATTTAACTAAACAGGAGATATTAATGCCCGATCATATTGCGATGGCAGAAGTCATTATCGACGGCACGTTATACACGTTGCTGGCCTTTTCGGTGGCGACATGGACGGTGATTCTTTTCAAAATCTGGGAGTTCACCAGGAACAGTTTTTATAACCGGGCCTTTAACAAGGCATTTTGGGATGCAGCCGATCTGGAACAGGCAAAAGCCTTGCCCGCAGAGGCAGCCAAAGGGCCGCAAGCGCGGATTGCTCAGCAAGGCTTCGCTTGGCTGGATGAAAGTCGGCAGTCCGTCGGGAAGAGCCTTAAATATCGAGGCGTTCCGGCTGAATTATTGGAGCACTCGCTGCTAGTACAAATGCAGAAAGAACAACACACCATGGAAAGCGGCCTGACCATGCTTGCCAGCATCGGCAGCACAGCGCCGTTCGTCGGCTTGTTCGGTACGGTGTTAGGCATCATGCATGCGATGCATCAGATTACTGCAAGCGGCTCGACCAGCCTGGATGTGGTGGCAGGCCCTATCGGCGACGCATTGGTCGCTACGGCAATCGGTATTGCGGTCGCGGTTCCCTCCGTGTTGGCGTATAACTTTTTTCTACGCCGGGTCAAACAGCAACGCGCCGGATTGGAAAACTTTGTGGTCAGTTTTATGCACATCGCTTCAAGCTCGAACGCCAGCGGCAAGGAATAGTTATGGCCTTTAAACCGCAATCGGAAGACGAAGGGGCGATGAGCGAAATCAACGTCACGCCGCTGGTCGATGTGATGTTGGTGCTGGTGATTATTTTGTTGGTGACTGCGCCGTTACTCACGCAATCGGTGCATGTGACCTTGCCGAAAACCGCCGAAACTACGGCGGATGTTAAACAGCAACCGTTGCAGCTCGGTATCGATGCGCAGGGGATTATAACGCTGAACAAGCTCCCGCTTGCCGACCTTGCCGCACTGGAAACAGCGCTGAAGTCCGAACTGTTAAGAGATCCTGAAATCGGCCTACACTTATACGCCGACCAGGACGTCGTTTATGCCAAAGTCGCCGAGCTGATGGCGACCGTACAGCATGCCGGAATCGCTAAAATAGCGTTCGTGACTGTGAAGCAGTAGTT
>JANYKK010000011.1 GCA_025361585.1 Methylobacter sp.
CCGGACAAAATCTTGAAAATCCGGTCTACCCTAGCCGCCAATACGCTATCCATCAGCTTAAATACATCGAATCTGGAGCTGTCGGCCACCACCTCAAAAATCTGCTGCTGGCTAAGGTGTCCTTCACCGTATAGCACGTAAAGCTTTTCTATTTCCTGAGCCGCCGCCAACAGGTTGCCTTCAATCCGGGAAGCCAATATCTTGATGCCTTCCGTTTCGGCCTGTAGCCCGCGCCGCTGCATTCTTTGCTGCAACCATCGCATCAAGTCCTGCCCTTCCAAAGGCCAGACCTGAATAATACAACCGACCTTATCCAAAGCCTGAAACCACTGCGTTTTTAATGAACTACTGGCCATTTTGGCGCCGGTAATCAGCAGCAGCGTGTCTTCCGGCAAGCGTTCGCAATAGGCGATTAAAGCCTTAGCACCCTCTGCGCCCGGCGTACCGGAGGACAGCCTTAAATCGATGATTTTTTTGTCGGCAAAAATAGATAAGGATCCTGCCGAATCGGTTAATTCGCTCCATGAAAACCCTGCATCCGCGACCAACACCTCGCGCAGATCATAGCCCGCTTCTCGAGCCGCTGCCCTGATCGCATCCGCCGCCTCGCCCAACTGCAAAGGCTCGTCGCCGCTAACAAAATAAACCGGAGCCAAACCCTTTAGCAGCTCCGCAGCCATCTGTTCGGGCTTGAGTCTCATGCGCTTATCTCGTGCCCGCCTCTAATACGACCCTGGCACGGTTCAGAATACTCTGCACGGCCTGTTGATACATTTCGTTACGTATCACGTTTTCCTCATTCTCTTTAGCAATCACCGCTGTTTGGTCGTTGTAATACTCGCGCCTGATGTCAACAGTCTGCCGCTCCATCAACAGAACATCTTTGGCATTGGCAAATTCATAGTCCATGCGATATTCAAGTTCAAACTCGTTAGACTTGCCTCTGGAGCTGAGTGACACCACGCGCCGGTTAAACTCTTCATTCGTTACCTTAATAACAATGCCCGCCCCTGTACGGGAACTGGAAAGATTAACTGAAGATGTTTTCAGAACCTGTTTGAATTGATCGAGCAGAGGCGCGGAACCGCCCTCGACATAGACATTTTTCATGTTCTCCGGCAACTGAAAAGCGCCCCGCAAGTGATAGCCGCAAGCGCTCAATAACAAAGCCAAACTTAAGATGACTGCTTTTTTTATAAACACGGGTTCCCCTTAAACTACAATATTAACCAATTTCTTAGGCACCACGATCACCTTCTTAACCGGCTGGCCTTCAATAAAGCGCTTGACCTGTTCATCGCTTAGCGCCATCGCCTCTATTTCATCTTTAGATGCGTTGATTGATACCAACATTTTACTGCGCAGTTTGCCGTTGACCTGTAGCATCAGCTCAAGTGTATCCTGCTCCAGAGCCGTTGCATCAACCACTGGCCATGACGCAGTAACCACCGCTTGCTGATGGCCCAAATCCAGCCACAATTGATGGCAGATATGCGGCACTATCGGCGACAACATCAACACGATGGCTTCCAACACTTCCTGCCGAATTGCTTTGCCGTTGTCCGACTCATCGACGAACTTAGACAAAGTGTTGATCAGCTCCATATTCGCGGCAATCACGGTGTTAAAGGTATAACGCCTGCCAAAATCGTCGGTCGCTTTCTGAATAGCCATATGCAATTGGCGGCGTACCGCCTGTTGCTCTTGAGTTAATGACGATTTATCCATCGGCGTTATAGAACCGCCAGCTTCGCCTACAGGACGTAGGCGAGGGGCGTGAGCAGGAGCGGAAGCTTCGCAATGCAGATAAGCCTGTTTCCATAAACGTTTTAAGAAACGAAACGCGCCCTCCACGCCACTGTCCGACCATTCCAAGGATTGCTCGGGAGGCGCTGCAAACATAATGAACAGACGCACGGTATCGGCGCCGTATTCGTCGATCAGGCCTTGCGGATCGACAGTATTGCCCTTGGATTTGGACATTTTACTGCCATCTTTCAGCACCATGCCTTGGGTCAGCAACTTTTTGAACGGCTCATCGCAAACCAGCAAACCTTCGTCGCGCAGCAATTTGGTATAAAACCGCGCATACAGCAAATGCAAGATAGCGTGTTCGATGCCACCGATGTAATGATCGACTGGCAGCCAGTATTTGGCGCTTTCATCCAACATAGAATCCCCCCTGCCCCCCTTTTGCAAAGGGGGGAGGTCTTCACTTACACCCTTTTGCAAAGGGACGGACTCTTCGCTTATACCCTTTTGCAAAGGGATGGGCTCTTCGCTTACACCCTTTTGCAAAGGGATGGGCTCTTCGCTTCCCCCTTTAACAAAGGGGGATTGAGGGGGATTTTTTTGACTGGCAAAACGCGCAAAATACCAGGACGATTCCATAAAGGTATCGAAGGTATCGGTTTCCCGGCGCGCCGCCTTGCCGCATTTTGGACAGGTCGTATGAGAGAAAGTCGGATGGGCGACCAGAGGCGATTGCGAGCCGTCCAGCACTACGTCTCTTGGCAACTGCACCGGCAAATCCTTTTCAGGTACCGGAACCGTGCCGCAGTCGTCGCAGTAAATGACCGGAATCGGCGCACCCCAGTAACGCTGACGGGAAACGCCCCAGTCGCGTAATCTGAAATTGGTTTTGCGTTGGCCTTTTTGATCTTTTTCCAATGCTTCGGAAATGGCGGCAAAAGCCTGCTCCGAGCTCAAGCCGTCAAACGCGCCGGAATTCTTCAGTACGCCTTTTACAGTGTAAGCCTGTTCAGAACAATCATCGCCCTCACCGTCTTTGGCAAAAATCACCTGCTTGATCGCGATGCCGTATCTTTTAGCAAACTCGTAATCGCGTTGATCATGAGCCGGGACAGACATCACAGCACCTGTTCCGTACCCCATCAACACGAAATTGGCAATCCAAACCGGAACTCGCTCGCCGGTGATCGGGTGAATCGCTTTGATGCCGGAGTCGATGCCGCGCTTTTCCATGGTTTCCATGGCCGCTTCCGAGGTTTCCATCATCTTGCAGTCATCGATAAATGCGCGAATATCAGAATTGGTTTCAGCTGCTTTTAATGCCAACGGATGTTCCGCCGCGACCACAAGATAAGTTACGCCCATCAGCGTATCGGGGCGCGTGGTGTAGATGCGCACAGGCTGATCAGTCCCAGCAACCGAGAAATCCATCTCCACGCCTTCGGAGCGACCTATCCAGTTGGCCTGCATAGTTTTGACCTGTTCCGGCCAGCCGTCGAGCGTCTCCAGCGAGGTGAGCAACTCATCGGCATAGGCGGTGATTTTTAGGAACCACTGGGCGATTTCTTTGCGCTCGACTTGGGTGTCGCAACGCCAGCAGCAGCCGTCGATAACCTGCTCGTTAGCCAGAACGGTCATGTCGTTCGGGCACCAGTTGACCGGCGCGGTCTTTTTGTAAACCAAGCCTTTTTCCAGCAACTTCAGGAAAAACCATTGTTCCCACTTATAATAAGAGGGGTCGCAGGTGGCCAGTTCGCGGTTCCAGTCATAGCCGAAACCCAGCCGCTTGAGCTGGTCGCGCATATAATCGATGTTGCTGTAAGTCCAGTCGGCAGGATGGACGCCATGCTGCATCGCGGCATTTTCCGCAGGCAACCCGAACGCATCCCAACCCATCGGTTGCATGACATTTTTGCCCAACATGCGCTGATAGCGGCTGATAACGTCGCCGATGGTGTAATTGCGGACATGCCCCATATGCAATTTGCCGCTGGGGTACGGGAACATGGACAAGCAATAATACTTTTCGGCAACTGCTCCCTGCGTTGCTCTACCTCCTGCATCCATGCAGTCGTCCTGTGTAGACGATTCCGACACATTAAATACGCCCGAAGCGTCCCAGGCGGCCTGTACTTCTTGCTCGATTGCCAACGGCTTATAATTTTCTTGCATCCTTCTCGTCTTTTACCAGTCAAAAGCGGTAGAATACCGTACAGTTGCTTAAATCTAAAGCGCCATTTTCAGGAGCCCTACCCTTATGAATAAAAATAAACTTGTCACCGCCTATTCCGATTTTATGCAGCATCTCCATGAAACCATGGAAGATACGCTGCATTCTTTTGCCGAAGCGCTGGAAATTTCAAAAGAAAAAACCGCAAAAGACAGCGACTTGACCAGCGAGGAATTGGACAAAGTTTCAGGTTTTGTTAAACGCGATATTGAGCATGCGGCACAGGGTTTGTCGGCTAAGGAAGACAAGGACTCGCTGTCCGAATGGTTTAAATTCGATATTGAGTTGATTGAAAACTTCACGCTGGATGCCTTTTTAAGCCTGGCCGATAAAACCCGGCTGGAACTGGCAAAAATTGAAGAGCTGGCGAAAACACATACTTATCACAGCGGCGACATTACCGTGCCCGGAACTTTCATCTGCGACGACTGCGGCAAAGAAATTGCGTTTAAAACGCCTAGCGAAATCCCGGAATGCCCGAAATGTCATGGCAAAACCTTCATCCGCATTTGATATTATCGGCCCAAGCCTTATAATGCGACTTTCAACTATTTGATTTAACGGGGATAACATGCGCAGAGTCATTTTCAACCAGAAAGGCGGCGTCGGCAAATCGACTATTACATGCAACTTGGCTGCCATCAGCGCTGTTGAGGGCAAGCGTACCTTAGTCGTTGATCTCGATGTTCAGGGCAATTCAACACAATACCTGCTCGGCAGCAAAGTCAGCGATAGCGATAAAACTATCGCCCACTTCTTTAAAGACACCTTGAGCCTATCCCTGTTCGGCGGCGGTTCGTCCGGTTCCGGCCTTGAAAACGCGATCCATGAAACACCGTTCCCCAACCTGTTCGTCATCCCATCCCACCCCGAGCTTGAGCCGCTGCAAAGCCGATTGGAATCGCGGATGAAAATCTTCAAATTAAAAGAAGCACTGGAAAAGCTTGAAGGTTTTGATGAAATTTATATGGACACGCCACCGATCCTGAATTTCTATAGCCAGTCCGCGTTGATCGCCGCTGAAAAATGCCTGATTCCTTTCGATTGCGACTCTTTCGCCAGAGAAGCTTTGTATTCGCTGATGCAAGTAGTGGCCGAGGTTAAATCCGACCATAACCAAAGTCTTGAGGTTGAAGGCATCATCGTCAACCAATATCAAAAACAAGCCAATTTGCCGCGCAAACTGGTCGATGAGCTGATTGCCGAAGGCGTACCGGTACTGACCTCAATGATCTCGCCATCGGTCAAGGTCAGGGAGTCGCACTCAGAATCAAAACCGCTGGTGCATTATGTGCCCAGCCATAAACTGAGTGACGAATACCGCGCCTTACATGAAGAAATTCATGGTAAAAAATCCAAGGGTAAAAAAGCGCGTTCTTAGGGCTTACATCGTTCCCCCGCGCTCCGGCGAGTATCTGCTGATACACGACGATCCGTCATCCCGGCAGGGATTGCCGGGATCCAGAAGCCATGGATGGCAAATGCCGAAGCAAACAACAAATCTCCCACATAGGATACTCTGTTAAATAAAGCGCCACATCCTTGTGCTCTAGATTCCGGCAATCCCTGCCGGAATGACGCACTTTAAAATGCTTGTGTATAGCAATGAGTACTCCGACGTGGAAACTAGCGAACTCCGCCATAACCCTGCATCCCTAACACCATGAACAGCGTTTTTAAGCCCTACCTACTGCCCATCCTATCCGGCATCTTGATCGGCACCAGTTATATCCCCTTTCCTCCCTGGGCCTCTTTATTCGGTTTCGTACCCTTGTGGATTTTCTGGAACCGGCAAACCAGCCTAAAAAGCGTTTTCATGGGCGGCTTAATCACCTCGTTCGTATTTACTCTGATAGGCTTTAACTGGGTTACTTACCTGCTGCATGAATTTGCCCATCTCGACTGGCCGGTAGCGGTTATCGGCATGGTGGTCTATGGCTTGATAGCTCACTTGTTCGTGCCATTAGCCGGTGTGCTGTGGTTTTGGGGACAACAAAAATTTAACTGGTCAGCGCGGCTTTCGCTGTGGCTGATGGCGCTGATCACCACGCTGTGCGAAGCCTACTCGCTGACCCTGTTCGACTGGAACTTCGGTTATTCCTGGTACGGCGCAAACATCCCCGTTTACCATTGGGCGGAAGTGGTCGGTTTTAGCGGACTCAGCGCCGCGACCTTGCTGTGCAACCTACCGCTTTATCTGGCTTGGGAACAACGCAAACAGAACAGCGGAAAAATCATCCTGGCGACCGTCATTACCGGCTTTGTGCTGCTGAATGTCGGCGGCCTGTGGCTTAAAAACCGGCTGCCGCAACCCGATGCATCGTTCAAAACGCTGATGGTTCAGGCCTATATCGAAAACGCCGAAAAACTCGCCGCCGAATTAGGCAAAGGCTATGGCAAGGAAATATTCACACGCTATACCACGCTAACCGACAACGCGCTTAAAGCTCATCAAGACGACAAAATCGACTTCGCGCTGTGGCCTGAAACCGCATTCCCGGCATTGCTGGGCGAGCAATTTAAATACAACGACTATCCCGTAGCCTTGGCGCAGTTTCTACAAACTCGGCAACTGCCGCTGATTACCGGTGCTTACAGTGTCGACGAGCCATCCCGATTAATCACCAATTCCCTGTTTGTCTTGAACAAGGACGGCGAGATCGTGCCGCCGCATTACAGCAAATCGATCCTGCTGGCGTTTGGCGAATATATCCCCGGCGAACAGATATTCCCGGAAATCCGCAAATGGCTGCCGCCCACCGGTCACTTTGCCCGAGGCCACGGCCCAACCGAATTGCTGCACTGGAACGGCTACAAAATGGGCGCGCAAATCTGCTACGAAAGCCTATTCCCTCGATTCTCGCGTTCGCTGGCGGAACTCGGCGCGCAGTTCATCGTCAACGTCACCAACGACTCCTGGTACGGCGCATGGCAGGAACCTTACCAGCACATGTACATGACCCTGGCTCGCGGCGTGGAATTTCGCCGCCCGGTACTGCGCGTCACCAACACCGGCATATCCACGGTATCGCTGGCATCGGGAGAAATCCTGGAACGCTCGCCGATACATCAGGCTTGGACAGGCATATACGAAGTGCCCTACCTGAAAAACCCGCCCGCCACCTTTTACCAAAACTGGTTCTGGCTGGTGCCGGGCTTATTATGGGGGGCATTGATTTTGTCGTTGGGGATTGGGGCTGTCAAGCGATTGAATAACAACGATACGTCGGGCTGATTATTGGACATGCTTAACTGCGTTTTTTAGATTTATCAGTTATTTGCTCAGCGTTGCCATCGGTGATAGAGTTTAACTGCCATTAGTCACGATAAAACCGGAGCAATTATGAAGTTACAAGTTGTGATCCACCCTGCTGAAGAAGGAGGATTTTGGGCGGAAATCCCGGCCTTTGTAGGCTGCGTTTCGGAAGGCGAAACATTAGAAGAAACGCTGCTCAATATTAAAGAAGCGGCAGAAGGCTGGCTGGAAGTTGCCGCTATGCGAATCAAGGAAAACAGCCAGCAACAAATTGCCGAAATCGAGCTATGAAGTCCATTTCAGGCAAAGCTTTTTGTAAGCTTCTGCTTTTACACGATTGGCAGCTACAGCGAATCCGAGGTAGCCACCACATTTACACGCATCCCGAAAAAACCGAAATTTTGACTGTGCCGGTTCACGGTAATCAAGATTTAAAAATTGGCACATTAAGCAAATTACTTAAAGATGCTGGTTTAACGGAATATGATTTTTAAAGTTTTAATCATGATTGAACGCATAACCATATGATTATTGCACAATTAATATCTTATATAACACGCTATGCCGCAACCTGCTAAGTCTGGGCCTCGCGCCTACCTCCGGCGATACACGCACTTACCTGCTGCACTTCACATGCTACGGAATCGCACTTTGACACTCCTTGACCCAAGTACGTGGGATGACAGCAACGACTCTTTCTACGTCAGTGAATACAAACGTCGCAAAAAACTAAAGACCGCCCTAGCTGTTTGTCTCTCAGGTTCCGACGAGACGTATCATCATTGGAAAGTGTTTGCTGGTCACGCGTCCGGCGTTTGCATACGCCTTCGCCAAGGCATGCTACTCAAAACCATAAATAACATATCAGGCATCACTGTCGGAACGATGGACTATTGCACAGTCACAGAAGCACGCCATCGAGTTTTACCGCTCGAAGAGTATCCGTTTATCAAGCGTGCAGCCTTTATCGACGAAAAGGAATTTCGCGTGTTCTATGAGTCAGCGACCAAGTCGCTTTCGTCGCTCGAAGTACCCATTCCATTAGGTTGTATTAGCCGAGTCACGCTTAGCCCCTGGCTACCTAAGAATCTTATTCCTGCTACAAAAGAGCTCATTCACTCAATTGACGGTTGTTCCCACATAGAGGTGGTGCGTAGCACCATCATTAGCAGTGAGGAATGGAAGAATTTTGTTCGAAATGTGGTATAACCTCGCCTCCAAAACTCTGTAAAATATATTAACTATGTAGTCTAGTAAGTTGGACATGATAAAAAAATAACATGCACCCCGTTTTAATCTCCATATTTTTACTTTTATGCAGCAATGTCTTTATGACATTCGCATGGTATGCCCACCTTAAAGAACTCAACAATAAGCCATGGCTAATCGCAGCGATAATAAGCTGGGGAATTGCATTGCTGGAATATTTGTTCCAGGTTCCGGCAAACAGAATAGGTTTTACGGTGCTTAGCGTCGGCCAGCTTAAAATAATGCAAGAGGTTATTACGCTGACAATATTCGTCCCTTTCTCCGTAATGTATCTGAAAGAA
>JANYKK010000026.1 GCA_025361585.1 Methylobacter sp.
GACATCCCATGGGAGCGATCTTAGATATCACCGAAATGTTAAAAGAACCAGCTGGTATGGTCGGCGCGGTTGTAGTTATAGCTGCTGGCTACTTCCTCGTAAAGTGGGTATTCGCCGAACACCCAGATGACGAAAAATAAGCTTTAAAAAACGATTTAACCTTAACTTAGGCCGCTTACTTCAATTATTTATGAATTGAGTGCGGCCTTTGTTTTGTCTGCATATTTCCATACATAACCCCTACATTTCTTATATAATTTATACATCCTCTCGGTTTTCAGAATCATGAAATGTATAAACTCATCTCCGCTAAACGCTTAGAACTTTATTCCAAGCAAGCTCCCGCTACTGGCATAGGCTTATTTCGGCTCTTTTACGGCCTGATTACGCTACAGGAAATCATTTTCCTGTTGTACTTTAACCATTTGATTTTCGACCCTATCCCCTATATAGATGTCGAATTCCCGATGATTCCTTTTTTCCTGTGTCTTTGGGCCGTGGTTGCTGCGTTTATTGTGGTTGGCTACCGTTACCAATTTGCAATGATCAGTAATTACATTTTTTGGCTTGTTTTTGTTAATTTCACGCCGATGCAGAGGGATTTTGACGGTGGCTTTGATTTGTTCATGATTGGGACAGGCTTCTTTCTGCTTTTTATGCCGGGAGATAGGGTGTTTTCAATCGACAGTCTTCGCCGTAAGCTGAGCACACCTTTTACTCATTACAGCGCCTACCCGAAGCCAACCGTCTCGGTTCTTGCCTATACATTGCCTGTTGCGATCTGCCTCGGCTTTCTGTACTTCGATTCCGCCATCCACAAGATGTTTGCCGAACACTGGCGCAACGGCCTGGGCACTTGGCTGCCCGCAACGCAGCCTTATTATGTTTCGGCCATCGACATGTCGCCCTTGCTGAATAACAAGCTGCTGCAAAACATTCTTGGCTATACGATTTTAATCTTCCAATTTACCTTTATCTTCTTTTTTACCCAGCGTCGGTTGCGCGTAGTCTATTTGCTGGTTGGCCTCGGGCTGCATCTTGGCATTACCTTGTCTTTTAATATTTATCCTTTTGGACTGGGCATGCTCAGCTTTTACATCTTGCTGATTCCCTTTAAGTGGTGGCAATGTTTCGGCCAACTGATTACGGCAAAACAGCCTGCTCTTACCGTATTTTATGACCAGCTGTGTCCGTTATGTAATCGTACCGCACTGATTCTTAATCATTTTGATCTATTCGGTTGTATCGACTTTAAAAACGCTCAGGAATATGCTGCGCACTACCCGGCGCTTGCTGCGGTAAATAATGAAACTTTGTTAACCGACTTGTATGCATTGGATCGCACAGGCCGCATTTATTCGGGCGTTGATACCTATATCCAGATTTTTAAAAAAATGCGTTATTTATTTCCTGTCGGTATTATTTTGGGGCTTCCAGGCATTCATCAATTGGCGTCAAGAAAATACCGGTCTATTGCCGATACGCGTCAGCGCATTCCATGCACATCCGTTTGTCTGACGCCGCAAGCCTTGCCTGATACCACCTTTTATCATCGTTTTCTTGAAGTTGTTGCCGCGCAAAAACCGAATGCGTTTTCCAGAAAACTTGCAAAGATATTGATCGCGCTGCTGGTCTTGCAATTAAACAGTTCGATTCATTACGGGCTTATTTACCGGCTTAACGCGGATAGGCCTCAAAATCCTATCTCACAAGCCAGTAACGCTATTTTGATGGTCTCGCAGACTTTTTTAGGTATCACCCCGCATGCGCTTTATCTACACGACCACTTTGCAGGCTACGACCATATTTTGGCGATCACCTACACCGACCCAAATGGCATTGAACACTGGTTGCCGTTTATCAATGAACAAGGACGCCTTCTTGCCCCCAACTGGGGGCGTGTTCATTCCATGTGGGCCAATATTGCCGTTACGCCAAACATTGACAACAAACGGTTGCATAAATTCATCATGAAAGTCACCGCTTTTTGGGGGCAGAAAATCGGCTTAAATCTCGATAACGTCGTTTTTAACATCAAGCTGAAGAGAATCAGCGCGCCTTCTTACTGGGTTCAGGATCAATTACATAAAAATTTCGTATCCCCGTGGATCGCCATCGGTACGGTAAAATGGACCGAAAACCAAATTTCTTTTGATTTGCCCGACAATATCAATGAGCTTTAATTATGCAGATAATTATTCAATTTTTATTATTGCAACATCATTCCAGTCATGATATAAAATGCACGTGCTTTAATTAATTGGCGCAACTTAATAAAAATAATTGAAACCCCTTTGGAGGATATTCTTATGAATAAAATTTTATCTCTTTTAGCTATGGTATTGATGATTGTTGGTTTGACTGGCTGCTTGGATGAGCCAGATGGTTCTAAACAAAGACCAGGCGCTTCTAGTTCTGTTGAGCTGTAAATCGAATTCTTAGCAGTACCGAAAAACCCAGCTTATGCTGGGTTTTTTGTTTTTACCGGTCTTGAAATTTCTTGCAAGTTATAAACAATATCAATTGTTGTATCGGCCTAATTAACATAGAGCTCACTTTTTGTTAGCGTCTGTTTTAAGCGGTTTTTACACTGCACATATCCAAGCAAAAATCTCCGTAGCACCCACCCATTAAGCAGGCGCAGCTTATTTCCTCCAGAATTCCGGTACAAATAGAATAACAATGGAAAAAATCTGTACCCGGCCCAATAGCATCGCAAAAGTACAAATCCCCGTTTGTATGTCGCTCAGGCTTGAGTAATTGGTTGCAGGCCCCACCTGATTAAGGCCAGGGCCAGCGTTGTTGAAGCAAGCGATAATCGCCGAAAATGCGCTGATAAAATCCATGCCGCTTAACAACAGCATGAATACCAGAATGACGATGCTGATGAAATACAGGAAAATAAATCCGGTCACGGAGGCGACAATTTTATTACTAACCACGGTGTCGCCGATCTTCATGGATCTAACCGCAAAAGGATGAATGAACTTGAACAGCTCCAGACGCGCCTGCTTCATCAGAATGATCGTGCGAATCATCCGAATGCCGCCACCGGTGGAACCGGAAGAAGCCGAAATACAACTTAAAAACAGCATCCACATCGGCACAAAAATAGGCCACTGATTAAAGTTCTGGGTGGTAAAGCCGCAATCGGTAGCGATGGAAACTAGATTGAACGTTGCATAGCGTAACGCAGTCAAATAGTCTGGATAAGTGCCTGCATGCCACAGCACAGCAGCCGTCGCTAAACAACTCCCCAATACCAAAATGAGAAAAGTTCTTGCCTCCCTATCATCGATATAAGGGCTGAATGAACGTTTTCTAAGCGCCACAAAATGGGTGGCAAAATTGATCGCCGCCAGCAATTGGAAGATGATTAAAACCACCTCGATAGATAGCGAATTGAAAAATCCGACATTACTAGCATGAGTAGAAAACCCGCCTAGACTCATCGCAGAAAAAGCATGACAGATCGCATCAAACCAATCCATGCCCGCCAAGCGCAAGGCGACGATGCAAGCCAGAGTGATGCCCGCATAAACCAGCCACAAGGCTTTAGCTGTTTGCGCTATGCGCGGCGGTAAGTCTGATTCCTTGACCGTTCCAGGTGATTCCGCCATATACATCTGCATGCCGCCGATACCCAGAATGGGCAAAATAGCGACCGCAAATATAATGATGCCCATGCCTGCTATCCAGTGCAATTCATGCCGCCAGAGATTGATAGACATCGGCAACTGGTCAATACTGCTCAGTATGGTGGCACCCGTGGTAGTTAGGCCGGAAACTGTCTCAAAATAAGCATCGATAAAACTTAAGGACGGCAGGTAAATCATCAGCGGTAAAGTGCAAAATACCGGCGTTACCGACCAAGTAATCGCTACCATCAGAAAACCGGTCTGCCTCGATACCTTTTTGGGTATGCGTAGGGTCGGGACAAACATCAACGCACCCAGCAGCAAGGTAATTAAGGAGCCTTGGTAAAAAGCCGCAGTGGCACCGTCGTCAGTTATCGCGGAGGTCAACAAACAAGTAGCCATCAAGCCGCTAAATCCTATGGTGACTAAACCGAAGATGTTGATGATAGTAAGAAAGATATTCATGGAATTGAGGCGCAAGGTTCAAGGTTCAAGGTTCAAATTAAAAGACTGAAGGTTTCGCCTTTACTTTGAACCTTCCACCTGTTTTTATTAAAGAGGCTGGAATTTTTTCTCGATGTTGCCAACCAGTTTTTTATCCATCACAAACATGACCACATGATCGCCTTCTTCAAACACCGTATCGCAGTGTATGGAGATAACCTGTCCTGCGCGTATCAGCGCCCCCATCACGATGCCATCAGGAAAACTGATCGCATCCACCCTGCGTCCGACAACGGAATTCAGGTCGTTGCTTTGGTGCGCAATGGCCTCGATAGCCTCGGCGGTGCCGCCGCAAAGAGAGCTGACTTGCGCTACATCACCGCGACGGACATGCTTTAGTATACTGCCGAGTGTTTCCTGGTTAGGTAACACGGCCACATCAATGCCTGTTCCTGGCAATAGTTTGCTGTACGAGACATGGTTGAGCAGGCAGATAGCCTTGCGCGCGCCCAGGCTTTTGGCCAACGAGGCGGAGACAATGTTGACGCCGTCATTTTCGGTAATTGCGCAAAACAAGTCCGTGCTATCGATAGACTCATCAAGTAACAGCGCTTCATCGGCGCAATCGCCAAGCAGCACCACGGTGCGATCAAGATCATTGGCTATCTTGTGAGCGCGTCTGGGATCTTTTTCAATGATTTTTACCTGATGGCCGTTTTCCAGCGCCTGAGCCAAACGCTTGCCGACATGGCCGCCGCCAGCGATGATAATGCGCTTTAAGGGCGCTTCGACCTTGTTAAGCGCTTTCAACACTCCTTGCACTTCTTCGCGTGGCGCGACAAAGAAAACTTCGTCGCCCGTCTCAATAACAGCTTCGCCGTTCACTGTTAACGGAATGCCTTCCCGAAAAATAGCCACCACGCGAATTTTGCCGCCGACCAAGCGGTCTTTCAGGGTTTTAATTTCCTTGCCCGTTAAGGAGCCATCCGCTATCACCTTGACCGAGAAAAGCCGCACTAAGCCATCGGCAAAATCGGAAATATGCAGGACGCCGGGGAACTCGATTAAGTTGCGGATTGCCTCCATAACGATTTGTTCCGGGCTGATTACAATGTCCACCGGAATACCGTTCGAACCGAACAATTGCGGATTGTTCAGGTAATCGACGGCGCGTACCCGTGCAATCGTTTTAGGTCGACTGTACAGTGTATTAATGATGACGCAGGCCAGCATATTGGTTTCGTCGCTGTCGGTAACCGCGATAATAATATCAGCAGTTCGTGCGCCAGCTTGTTCAAGCACCTTTGGATGCGCTGCGTTACCGGCAACCGTGGCAATATCGAAACGCTCTTTTAATGCGTCGAGCAACTCGGTTCTAAAATCAACGACTACTATATCGTTCTCTTCGCTAGCTAACGCTCCAGCAACAGATGAGCCGGTGACACCGGCTCCAAGAATAAGTATTTTCATTTACGCCCTACGGGTATTAAAAAACAAAGGTAACTATTCAGCCGCTAGAAAAATAGAACGCAGATGCCAAAAGTAGGCGCCTCTAGGCGACACAGATAGTTATGATGAACGCGGATGATCTCAAAGCAACCATTAATTAGTTTCTCTGTAACTGCTCCGCGATTTTCGATTCGCTGAATAGTTACGTTTCTCTAAGAGAACTCAAAAAATCTTATTTAATCATAATCATCTGCGTTCTATTATTAACAGTTAAATAGTCACATCCTAGCCAGCACTGCCGCCACCGTTTCGCCCATAGCAGCCGGTGTCGGGCAGATGGTGACGCCTAGCTGTTTCAGCAACGCTACTTTTTCTGCCGCGCTTTCGCCCGCCGATGAAATAATCGCACCGGCATGGCCCATGCGTCGGCCTTCCGGTGCCGTTAATCCGGCGATATAGGCGATGACCGGCTTGCTCATGTGTTCTTTGGCAAAAATTCCGGCCTCAACTTCTTGCGGGCCGCCGATTTCTCCGATCATAAGAACTACTTTGGTTTCAGGATCGGCTTCAAATTTTTCCAGAATGTCACGGTGCGAACTACCGTTGATCGGATCGCCGCCGATACCGACAGAGGTTGAAATGCCGATATTCAAGCGCTTCATTTGGTCGGCCGCTTCATAGCCCAACGTGCCCGAGCGGCCGACGATGCCGACATTGCCTTGCATGTAAATATGCCCCGGCATAATGCCCAGCATTGCTCGTCCCGGACTGATAGTGCCTGCGCAGTTTGGGCCGGTCAGGATCATCCGTTGCTCTACCGGAAAACGGCGAAGAAAGTTTTTTACCGTCATCATATCCTGGGTAGGAATACCGTCGGTAATCGCCACACAATACTTAATGCCCGCATCGGCGGCTTCCATGATCGAATCGGCAGCAAACGCGGGGGGAACGAAAACAATACTGGCTTCTGCACCAACTTGGCGTACTGCTTCCTTTACGGTATTAAAAACCGGTAAGCCCAGATGCGTTTGACCGCCTTTGCCGGGAGTAATGCCGCCGACCACATTTGAGCCGTAGTTGATCATATCCTGGGCATGAAAGCTGCCGATTTTTCCGGTAAAACCCTGGACAATAATGCGTGTTGTTTCGTCAATTAAAATAGCCATTTTTATGCTCCTTGAGCCGCTTCTTTGGCAACCGCTTCATTGCGCGCTTGCACCGCTTTTTCAGCCGCTTCGGCCAAGGTCTCTGCGGTAATAATAGGCAAACCGCTTTCTGCGATAATCCGGCGGCCTTCTTCAACATTGGTGCCTGACAATCTGACGATCAACGGTATTTTCATATCGATTTTTTTGACCGCTTCAACAACACCTTCGGCAATCCAATCGCAACGATTGATGCCGGCGAAAATATTCACCAGCATGGCTTTTACGTTCTTATCGGCCAACACCAATCGAAAGGCTTTTTCGGTACGTTCAGCCGATGCGCCGCCGCCTACGTCGAGAAAATTGGCGGGTTCGCCGCCAGCCAGTTTAATCATGTCCATGGTCGCCATCGCCAAACCGGCGCCGTTAATCATGCAGCCGATGTCGCCATCCAAGCCGACATAACTCAAGCCACGATCTGCTGCCGCCATTTCGCGGGGATCTTCCTGGGTTTTGTCGCGCAATTCGGAAATTTTTTGCTGACGGAACAGGGCGTTGTCATCAAAGCCCATTTTTGCATCCAAGGCGACCAACTCGTTACTGCGAGTCACAACCAGCGGATTGATTTCCAGCATGCTGGCATCCAGTTCACGCAGGGCGCGGTAACAGCCTCGGATGGTTTTGACCGCATGGCTCAATAATTCGGGATCCAGGCCCAAGGCAAAGGCCATTTCGCGCGCTTGATAATCTTGTAGCCCCACAGCAGGCTCGATATAAATTTTGGTGATCGCATCGGGATTGTTTTCGGCTAATTCCTCGATTTCCATGCCGCCTTGAGCGGAACCTACCATTACAATGCGCTCTGAGCTGCGGTCAACTAAGAAACAGAAATACATTTCCTTGACGATGTCGGTGCCAGCTTCGACATACAACCTGCCGCACACTTTGCCAGCAGGGCCGGTTTGATGGGTAACCAGTCTTTTGCCCAGCAACGCTTCTGCCGCTGCTTCGACTTCATCGTGGGTCTTGCAGATTTTAATACCGCCCGCTTTGCCGCGCGCACCGGAATGAATTTGCGCCTTGACCGCCCAGATATGTCCGCCAATGTCTCTGGCGCGTTGAACGGCTCCTTCCGGGCTGTAAGCCATACCGCCTTCGGCAATTTTAACGCCATAACCGTTTAATATTTCTTTCGCCTGATATTCATGAATATCCACAGCATCTCCTACGTTGATTTAGGTTGTTGAATGGCACACGGATGACACGGATGCAACGGATTTACGCAGATCTTATAACTGCGCCAAGTTGTGTTTCGCTTTTAAATCAGTATTTATCCGACTAAATCCGTGTTCCATTTCTATAATAGTTACTTGTTTTTTGCTGCGATAGCTTCAGCAGCCCTGACCACGTTATTGGCCATTTTCTCCGATGCCGCATCGATCAAGCGACCGTCTAATGCGGCTGCGCCTTTGCCTTGCGCCGCTGCTTCTTTCAAAGCGGCCAGTATGCGTTTGGCCTTATCGATTTCAGCCGCAGGCGGGGTGAATATTTCATTGGCTAATTCGACTTGCGACGGATGGATTGCCCATTTTCCTTCGCAGCCTAAAGCCGCCGCCCGTCTTGCAGCCAATTTGTAGCCTTCGGGATCTTTAATGTCGCCGAATGGCCCGTCGATAGGACGCAGGCCATAGGCGCGGCAGGCAACCGTCATCCGGCTGATTGCAAAATGCCACTGGTCGCCCGGATAATCCGGATTTAGTCCGCCGATATTGGTGGTTCTGGCACGGTTGCTGGCAGCGTAATCTGCCACACCGAAATGCAAGGCTTCAAGGCGGCCCGATGCGCCGTTGCGGGCAATGTCTTCCACGTTAGCCATGCCCAATGCGGTTTCAATCAAGGCTTCAATACCGATTTTGTTTTTCAGGCCCTGTTGCATTTCCAGCTGGTTAAGCATCGCCTCGACCATATAAACATCGGCATAAACGCCCACTTTAGGAATCAAAACCGTGTCCAGCTTTGCGCCGCACTGCTCGACCAGATCCACCACGTCACGCACCATGTATTGAGTATCCAAGCCATTGATACGCACCGAAATAGTTACGCCGTGTCCCTTCCAGTCCAGGTCGTTAATCGCTTCGATAATGTTCTTTCTGGCTTGCAGCTTGTCATCCGGGGCAACGGCGTCCTCAAGATCCAGAAAAATAAAATCAGCGCCACTCCGCATCGCTTTTTCAAACATTTCAGGGCTGGAACCCGGAACGGCTAATTCACAGCGTTGAACCCGTTGTACTGACGCTGCATATAAGGTGTGGCTCATTTGTGCTTTCCTAATTTCATTGTTGTAAATCATGTAGGGTACGCATCGCGTACCAACTTTTTACTTGGCTTGATAAGGTACGCGATGCGTACCCTACAAGGTTCGTGTAAATCCGACCTATGTAGGCAGCTTAAGCCGAACTTAAATTAACCGCACATTTTACTTCCAGAGGCCTCAAAGTCAATTTTTACCGCGTGTTTTTCGGCTCAAGCCCTAATCTACCCTTGCCGATTTTGAGCGGCTATGTCATTATTGCCGGTTTTTGGATATTGGCTTTTTCAATATCCAAGCTGCGATAATCACTCAACTACTTAAAGAGGCAATGCAATGGCTGGTCGTAACCACCTTTATATTCCAGGCCCTACCAATGTGCCAAATGAAATCCTGAACGCTATGCATGTCAACATGGAAGACCATCGCTCTCCCGTGTTTCCTAAACTGTTGACGCCTCTTTTACAAGATCTGAAGAAAATCTTTAAAACGGAAACTGGACAAGCGTTTATTTTTCCGGCGACCGGCACCGCAGGCTGGGAAGTCGCGCTGACCAATACCTTAAATCCGGGCGACAAGGTCTTAATCTATCGATTCGGCCAATTCAGCCATTTATGGGCTGAAATGGCAAAACGCCTGGGCTTCGATGTTGAAATTCATCAGGAAGTCTGGGGCAAAGGCATTCCGCTGGACAAATTGGAAGCCCGTTTAAAAGAAGACACCAAGCACGAAATCAAGGCCGTTTTGGCGACGCATAACGAAACCGCTACCGGCGTTACCAGCAACATCGGCGGCGTTCGCAAAGCCATGAACGCGGCAAGTCACCCTGCGTTTTTATTCGTGGACGGCGTCAGCTCGATTGCCAGCCTGGATTTTCGCATGGACGAATGGGGCGTTGATGGCGCAATCAGCGGCTCGCAAAAAGGCTTTATGATGCCTGCCGGTGGCGCGTTTCTGGCATTCAGCCAAAAAGCCTTGGCAGCTGTTGAAACATCAACCTACCCGCGTTGTTTCCTGGACTTAAAAGACCAGATGAACTCCAACAAAGACGGCTACACGCCTTATACACCAGCGCTGCCTATTTTATACGGCTTGCGCAAAGCGCTAGATTTGTTGCTGGAAGAAGGCATGGAAAATGTTTACGCCCGTCACCATCGTTTGGCCGAAGGCGTTCGCAAAGCCGTTACAGCTTGGGGATTAACCATCTGCGCCCAGCCCGGTTTCGAGTCGGACACAGTGACTGCGATTGTTGTTCCCGAAGGTAAAGACGCCAGAGACGTAATCAGTACTGCCTTTAGCAAATACGACATTTCTTTAGGTGCCGGTTTATCCGAACTAGCCGGTAAAGCATTCCGTATCGGCCACGTCGGCGATATGAACGACGTTTCCATGCTGGGCGCTATCGCAGGTGTTGAAATGGCGATGCTGGACAATGGCTTTGATTTCAAGCCGGGTTGCGGCGTTGCGGCGGCGATTGAATACTATCGCTCAACAGCGCAGTAATATAACATGGGGCGCGTTCAACGCGCCCCATACACGTTAAGTTAAGTAAAAAATTTACCACGAAGGCACGAAGGACACGAAGTTTTTATTTCGTTTTCTATCATGGTGTTATGTTTTAAACAGAAAGCCTGTATATTCAATCAGTATTTTAATTCTGTTTTTTCTTCGTGCTCTTCGTGCCTTCGTGGTGACATGTCTTAATCCACCACACGCCAATGTGAGGATAATCCATGAGCAAACCCAAAGTCTTTGTTACCCGCAAGTGGCCTGCCTCAGTCGAAGCTAAACTCAAAGCGCTTTACGATGTAACCTTAAACGAAGATGACCGGCCGTTAACTGCTGACGAATTCAAATCTGCGCTGCAAAATTACGATGCTGTTTGTCCCACCGTTTGCGATTCATTTCCTGCCGACGTGATCAACGTCGAAAACAAACGCTGTAAAATTCTCGGCAACTTCGGCGTAGGCTACAATCATATCGACATTCCAGCCGCCAAGGCGCAAGGTTTAGTCGTAACTAACACTCCCGGCGTGTTGACGCATAGCACTGCCGATATTGCGATGACCTTATTGCTAATGTCCGCACGTCGCGGCGCAGAAGGAGACCGACTGGTTCGCAGCAAACAATGGCAAGGCTGGTGTCCGACGCACATGCTGAGCAGCGATGTAACCGGCGCAACCCTAGGCCTGATCGGTTTCGGTCGTATCGCGCAAGCCATGGCGAAAAAAGCCCATCACGGCTTCGGCATGAAAATCGTCTATTTCAAACCCAGTCCTGCCGATGAAACTATCGTTGACGATCTTAACGCCACCCGTTGCGAGTCCATAGAAGAGCTATTAAAAGTAGCCGATTATGTTTCGCTACACTGTCCCGGCGGCGAGGCAACCCGGCATTTGATCAATGCCGACATGCTTAAGCTGATGAAACCGTCCGCGCACTTGATTAACACCGCCCGGGGCGATGTGGTTGACAGCGCCGCACTGATAGCTGCGCTAAAGAATAAGCAGATTGCCGGTGCGGGACTTGATGTGTATGAAGGTGAGCCCAATGTGCTCGAAGGTTTCCTGGCTCTGGATAACGTGTCGTTGTTGCCGCATTTAGGCAGTGCCACCTTGGGGACGCGCACCGCCATGGGTGAAAAAGTACTGGCTAACCTAGCCGCATTTTTTGCCGGGGATCATTTGCCTGACCGGGTTGTCTGAAAAAACCGGACTGCGCTACCTGTTTATTTCAACAAATGTTTAACCGCATCCCGTTCTTCTTTTAATTCAGTCTCGGTTAGCCGCATTCGTTGTCTGCTAAAATCGTTAATATCCAGGCCTCTGACGATATTAACCTCTCCGTCGACTACCGTTACCGGGAACGAGTAAACCAGCCCTGATTCGATACCGTAATTGCCGTCCGATAATATCGCCATACTGACCCAGTCGCCCGGTTCGGTGTCGAAAATCCAGGTTTTCATCTGGCCTATCGCAGCATTTGCAGCCGATGCTGCACTGGATAGTCCTCGGGCTTTAATGACTTCAGCGCCTCGCTGCTGAATGATCGGAATGAATTCATTGATGTACCACTCATTGCCAACCAAAGGTAAGGCATCCTGCCCTTTGACCTTGGCATGATGAATGTCGGGAAACTGTGTGGTCGAATGATTGCCCCAAATGGTCATGTTTTTTACATCGACCGGCAACACGCCGCACTTTTCAGCCAATTGGCTTAGCGCCCGGTTATGATCCAAGCGGGTCATCGCGGAAAAATTCTCCGGTCTTAAATTCGGAGCATTGCTCAACGCAATCAGGGCATTGGTGTTGGCCGGGTTGCCGGTCACCAGGACTTTTACCCCCCTGCTGGCGACATCACTCAAGGCTTTGCCTTGAACCGTAAAAATCGCTGCATTTGCTTCCAATAAGTCTTTGCGCTCCATGCCAGGCCCTCTTGGTCGTGCGCCAACCAGGAATGCGTAATCGACATTTTTAAACGCTACGTTGGGGTCGTCGGTCACTTCAATACGATGCAGCAACGGGAAAGCACAGTCTTTTAACTCCATGACCACGCCTTGCAAGGCGTTCAGCGCCGGGGTTATTTCGAGCAGATGTAATACGATCGGCTGGTCGTAGCCCAGCAACGCGCCAGCGGCCAAGCGAAACAGCAAAGAATAACTGATTTGTCCTGCGGCGCCTGTTACGGCAATGTGTACGGGTGTTTTCATCGGTCTTTCCTTTATTTTTTATAATTTTCCCTAAGCTTAGTCGAAAGCTACTAAAGTCATCGGAAAATATTGCATTTAATGGCATCTTGACGGCTGTATGGAGCCGTGTAGCGGTGTGCCGATAATGACTGACAGCCACGGTACATCCCGGTTTTGCAGATAATAGCGAAGATAAGCCTCCGCAAGCAAGCCTATCAAAAAAACAATCAGCCGTACCTATTCAGGAAGCAGGCTAAATAAGGCAGTGTTTTGTTTATCGCGTATAATATGACGCTTTGATAATCGTATTTACGCATACCAGACCAACCCTTTACGAGTAATACATGAAAAAACTGCTATTCCAATTCGATACCGACACGCACCCTTCAGTTTTCGATACTGTTGTAGCCTATGATGGAGGTGCGGATCATGTGATCGGACACGGCGGATTGACCCCTGAAAACATCTCGGGACTGGTGGAAGGCACGATCTTTACCCGTGCACCCAAGGACAAGAAAAATACCGCCATTTTTGTCGGCGGCAGCGACATGATTGCAGGGCAGGCATTGTTTATTGCGGTGCAAAAACACTTTTTTCCAGGTTTTCAAGTCTCGGTGATGCTCGACAGTAACGGCAGCAATACGACCGCCGCCGCCGCCGTTGCAAAATTGGCGTCCAGCGGTGTTTTGGCCGGTAAAAAAGCCGTGGTGTTGGCCGGTACCGGCCCGGTAGGGCAGCGTGCGGCGGCGATGCTGGCGATGGAAGGCGCAGAAGTAACAGTGACTGGGCGTAAAATGGAGCGTGCGGTACTTGCTTGCGACAACATGAAAGCACGCTTTGGCGTAAACCTGACCCCTGTCGAGGCATTCGACAATAATGCCAGGGCTAAGGCTATCGAACACGCCAACATTGTCTTTGCAACCGGCGCGGCGGGCGTGGAACTGCTCTCCGCTGAGCAATGGCAACATAACGCCCAACTCGAAATGATCGCCGATGCTAACGCTACGCCGCCACTTGGAATCGGCGGCACCGACGTGATGGACAAAGGCAACTTGCGCGAAGGCAAAATCGTCTGGGGCGCTATCGGTTTCGGCTCGCTCAAGCTGGCTTTGCACCGCGCCTGTATCGCAAAGTTATTTGAAGATAACAAGCAGGTTTTCGACGCCGAAAACATCTTTGCGCTGGCTAAGGAAATGGCGTAAACCGCGACCGAACTTTTGAGATGAGCCATTTATCCGATTTGGCATTAATGCGGCAAGACGCCGCCCGCATTTTCCAGGCAGGCATAGCGGCAGCTGATCCTTACCAAGCAGTTAAACGCTATCTCGCTCCAGAGCTATTTGGCGATTATTCAAAGGTGCATTTTATCGCGTTTGGCAAGGCTGCCTGCTTGATGGCGCAGGCGGCTCAAGAAATCATTCCGGCCGACAAGCTGGCGGGGCGGGGCATAGTTGTCACCAATTATGAAAATGTAACTAACGTCGACAATGTTGACGTGATCGGCGCGGCGCATCCATTGCCCGATGAG
Source organism: Methylobacter sp. (assembly GCA_025361585.1). Lineage (GTDB taxonomy): Bacteria > Pseudomonadota > Gammaproteobacteria > Methylococcales > Methylomonadaceae > Methylobacter_A. The sequence continues at coordinate 14,201 of JANYKK010000026.1, forward strand.
GCCGGACTTAATGGGGCGAAAATTATCGCCGATCGGGTACGTAATGCTCAAGAAAATGAACTGGTATTGGTGCTGGTCAGCGGTGGCGGTTCGGCGCTGATCCCGTATCCGGCAGGCGAGATTACTTTGCAGGAAAAGATTGCCGCCACCGACCTGCTGTTGGCCTCGGGCGCGACCATCAACCAGATCAACTGCGTACGCAAACATTTGTCGCGGCTCAAAGGCGGCGGCTTGGCCCGAATGGCGGCTCCTGCTCATGTGCATGCGCTTATCTTATCCGATGTGTTGGGAGATGATTTAAGCGTCATTGCCAGCGGCCCCACCGTAGCGGACAATAGCACTTACGCCGATGCGATTGAGGTTTTTAAAGCTAAAGGCATTTGGGAGCAAGTGCCGGTCAATGTACGGCAGCATCTGGAGCAGGGCAGGTTGGGTTATATTGCCGAAACACCCAAGCCGGGCGATGCTATTTTTAATAGCACCGGACATGCTCTGGTCGGCAGCAATGCGATCAGCGTTAATGCGATGCTGCAAGCCGCCCAGAATCTGGGTTACGAAGCGGAACTATACAGTGATCATTTATGCGGCGAGGCCAGAACTGTGGGGGCGACTTTAGTCGCCCAGTGTATAAAAAGGCGACTTAAGTCGCCCCCACAAAACACCCCTCTAGCCTTGCTGGCAGGCGGAGAAACCACAGTCTCTTTAAAAGGCAAGGGACGCGGCGGCCGCAATCAGGAAATGGCGCTGGCGTTTGCAATTGCCGCCAAGCAACAAGGCTTGACCGGCAACTGGGTGTTCCTGAGCGGCGGCACCGATGGTCTGGACGGCCCCACCGATGCGGCAGGCGGTATTGTTGACCCGAATACGATAAAACGCATGGTTAAAGTAGGTATCAATCCGACTGAGCAGCTTGAGAATAACGACTCGTACACCGCTTTAAAAGCGTCTGACGATTTACTGATTACCGGCGCGACAGGCACCAATGTCGCCGATCTGCAAATTTTGCTGATCCAGCCTGAACCTTAAACAGATATTAATCCAGGAGAACACCATGTTTAAAAAATCAATGACTATCAAAGGTTTCGATGATGAATTGTTTCAAGCCTTGGAAGAAGAGCGCCAACGCCAGGAAGATCATATCGAGCTGATTGCCTCTGAAAACTATTGCAGCCCACGGGTCATGGAAGCGCAAGGCTCGCAGTTGACCAACAAATATGCCGAAGGCTACCCCGGCAAGCGTTACTACGGCGGCTGCGAATTCGTCGACAAGGCCGAGCAATTGGCTATTGACCGCGCCAAAGCCTTGTTCGGCGCAGATTACGCTAACGTGCAACCGCACTCCGGTTCGCAAGCCAACATGGCCGTGTTCATGGCCTTGATTCAACCGGGCGACACTATCCTGGGCTTAAGCCTTGCCGATGGCGGCCATTTGACTCACGGCGCCAAGCCCAACTTCTCCGGCAAAATCTACAACGCAGTGCAATACGGCCTGCACCCTGAAACCGGCGAAATCGATTATGCGCAAGTTGAAGCCCTGGCGCTGGAACACAAACCCAAAGTGATCGTGGCCGGTTTTTCCGCTTACTCACGCATTTGGGATTGGCAACGCTTCCGCGACATCGCCGACAAAGTGGGTGCTTATTTGTTTGTCGATATGGCGCATGTCGCAGGCCTGGTTGCCGCAGGTTTATACCCTAACCCCGTGCCGATTGCCGACGTGGTCACCAGCACCACGCACAAATCCTTGCGCGGCCCCCGCGGCGGCTTGATTTTGTGCAAAAGCAACCCGGAACTGGAGAAAAAATTCGACTCCAACATCTTCCCAGGGATACAGGGCGGCCCCTTGATGCACGTGATTGCGGCCAAAGCCGTGGCCTTTAAAGAAGCCATGCAACCAGAATTTCGCGTTTATCAGCAACAGGTTATTAAAAACGCCCAGGCTATGGCAGCCGTATTCATGAAACGCGGTTTCGACGTGGTTTCCGGCGGCACCGACGATCATTTAATGCTGGTTTCGTTGATAGCCAAAGGCATCACCGGCAAAGCGGCCGACGCAGCTTTAGGCAAGGCTCATATCACCGTCAACAAAAACGCCGTGCCTAACGACCCACAATCGCCATTCGTGACCAGCGGCATTCGCGTCGGCACACCGGCTCCAACCACACGCGGTTTTAAAGAAGCGGAAATGATCGAAATCGCCAACATGATGTGCGATGTGATGGAAAACATGGAAGACGAAAACGTCATTGCTTCAGTACGCGAAAAGGTCAGTAATCTGTGTGCGCGGTTTCCGGTTTATAGTTAATGGGTAGGTCGGGCACCAAAAGTAGGCGCTTTACGACTGCATGGACAGGAAATGATCCAGTCATTTCTCTGCATTTCCCACATCCCTGTGGGTTATGCAGAAGGTACGGATCCCACGGATGGGGAAGGTAGAGCAACGCATGGAGCGGTTGCCGAGAGCAATGCAGGAGCAATTGCCGAGGCGACCACTCTTTTCGTTGCCCTACATTTTGGTTTCACAAAAGTTTGTATTTATTTCGAGAGCAACCATGCAAATTCAACGCACCATCCAAACTTTAGACACGCCGCATCTGGTTATCGATCTTCCTGCGTCATTTGCCCATCAGCGGGTAGAGGTCTTAGTGATGACTATTGATGAGGCAGAACCAAAGCTAACTAAAAAACGCCGCATTCCTCCCGCTCACTTTGCCGGACAAGTAAAGGAGTTAGGCGATGTGATGTCCTCTGTTTCAGCTGCCGACTGGGGGCAAGTTGAATGATTGTGTTGGATACGCATATTTGGCACTGGTGGGTTAATCAAATACCAGGGAAATTATCATCGGAAACTGTTGCGTTAATCGAGGAAGCAGACGAGGTGAGCGTGTCAGCTATTTCATGTTTTGAAATGGCTTGGTTAGTGCGGCACGGACGAATTGATTTTGAATATGTCCTTTGATCACTGGTTTAGCCAAATAGAATACAGCACAGATATTCGGATTTTACCTGTAACGGCTCAAATCGGCATCCAAGCGGTTGCTCTGCCTGAGCATCACAAAGATCCGCAAGATAGAATTATTATAGCGACAGCGCTGATTTATGATGCGCGTTTACTTAGTTTCGACTCGGCGTTTTCTGCCTACCGTGAATTAGATAGCCGCTTGCTCGGCCATAATTAGCCGTCGAACATACCGTTAAACAAAAACCAAAATCCAACTAACTTTTTTAAAAAACAAACAATGTCAGACATAGAAATAGCCCAACAAGCCAACATGAAACCGATCATTGGCCTAGTTAAAGAACAATACGGCATCGACGCCGAACACCTTGACCCTTACGGTCATTACAAAGCCAAGATGTCGCTGGAATATGTCAACAGCCTGACCGATAAACCAGACGGCAAGCTGATTCTGGTCACCGCAATCAGCCCTACTCCGGCCGGCGAAGGCAAAACCACCACTACAGTGGGTCTGGGCGATGCGATGAACCGCATCGGCAAAAAAACCATGATGTGCCTGCGCGAGCCTTCATTAGGCCCATGCTTTGGCGTAAAAGGCGGCGCCGCGGGCGGCGGTTACTCGCAAGTTGTGCCGATGGAAGACATCAACCTGCATTTTACCGGCGATTTTCACGCGATCGGCGTGGCTCATAACCTGCTGTCGGCGTTGATCGACAACCATATTAATCACGGCAACGAGCTGGACATCGACCCACGGCGCATCCAATGGAAGCGCGTAGTCGATATGAACGACCGGGCGCTACGCCACATCGTGGTCGGCATGGGCGGCCCAGCCAACGGCTATTTGCGCGAAGACGGTTACGACATAGTGGTCGCATCCGAAGTCATGGCGATTTTATGTTTGGCGACCAGCCGGGCGGATCTTAAAGAACGCTTGGGGCGTATCGTGATCGGCTATAAATCCGACAAGGTGACGCCGGTTTATGCCAGCGACCTGAATGCACAAGGCTCGATGGCGGCCTTGTTGAAAGATGCGATCAAGCCGAATCTGGTGCAGACGCTGGAAAACAATATCGCGATTATTCACGGCGGGCCGTTCGCCAATATCGCCCATGGCTGCAACACCGTAACCGCCACCAAAACCGCGCTGAAACTGGCCGATTATGTGGTGACCGAAGCGGGTTTCGGGGCTGATTTAGGCGCTGAAAAGTTTATCGACATTAAATGCCGCATAGCCGGACTCAAGCCGTCTGCCGTGGTGCTGGTTGCCACGGTCAGGGCGCTTAAATTCCACGGCGGCGTGATTAAAGAGGACTTAAACCAGGAAAACTTGGCCGCGCTGGAACAAGGCTTTGCCAATCTTGAGCGTCATTATCACAACATCACCCACCATTACGGCCTGCCTTGCGTGGTGTGCGTTAACCATTTCACCTTCGATACCGACGCGGAAATCGCCTTGCTACAGCAAAAATGCGCCGTCTTGGGCGCAAAGTGCGTAGTTTCCAAGCATTGGGCGGAAGGCGGCGCGGGTGCTGAGGAACTGGCCAACGTGGTCAGCGACATCATTGACAATCGCGAACCCGGATTTAGCTATGTCTACGATGAAAACCTGAGCCTTTGGGAAAAAATCGAAGCCATCGCCACCAAGCTGTACGGAGCGGCTAGCGTTACCGCAAAGCCCAAAGTCAAAGCGCAATTGGCCTCATGGGATGCAGATTACGGCAAATTCCCCGTTTGCATGGCAAAAACCCAAATGTCGTTTTCAACCAATCCGAATGCCAAGGGCGCGCCTTCCGGGCATGTCGTTGAAATCAGTAATGTTCGTTTGGCAAACGGCGCAGGCTTTATTGTAGCGATTGCCGGTGATATGATGACCATGCCCGGCTTGCCCAAAGTGCCTGCTGCAGAAAGAATTGATATCGATAATAACGGCAAAATCACCGGATTATTTTAGTTACAGAGAGGTTCAAAATGTTGAGCCTCTACCTTATTTTCTTTTATACAAGGTAACAACATGACAGACCAAAAATTTCGACTCGTGACACGCAGTGATTTTGACGGCTTAATCTGCGCGGTTTTATTAAAAGAACTGGATTTGATTGACGACATCAAATTCGTTCATCCCAAGGATATGCAAGACGGCATTATCGATATTAACGACCGCGACATCACGACTAACCTGCCTTATGTCGAAGGGGTGCACCTTGCATTTGATCATCATTTAAGCGAAACCATCCGCAATAAACAATTCGACAATCACATCATTGATCCAGACGCCCCTTCAGCCGCGCGGGTCGTTTACGACTATTACGGCGGCGCAGCCCGCTTTCCTGTCAGTTGGAACGAAATGATGGCGGCTGTCGATAAAGGCGATGCGGCGCAATTCAGCCGGGAAGAAATTTTAAATCCTGATGGCTGGGTGTTAATGAATTTCCTGATGGATGCGCGTACCGGTTTAGGTCGTTTCAGGGACTTTACCGTGTCGAATTATCAATTAATGATGAACCTGATTGATTATTGCACAGACCATTCTATTGATGACATCCTGAAACTTCCCGACGTTCAGGAACGGGTCATGCTATTTAAAGATCACGAAGCGGCAGCCAAAGAACAAATCCAACGTTGTTCTACCGTGCATAATAATCTGGTGGTGTTGGATTTGCGCGATGAACTAACTATCTACGCGGTCAACCGTTTCATGATTTATGCACTGTATCCCGAGTGCAATATTTCCATCCATGTCATGTGGGGCGTTAAGCAGCAAAACACCGTATTTGCGATCGGCAAATCTATTTTGAACCGCACATCAAACACCAATGTCGGCGAACTGTGCCTTAGCTATAATGGCGGCGGGCATCTGAATGCAGGAACCTGTCAGGTTGATAACCAGGACAGCGAGCAACATTTAAAAGCTATTATTGAAAAGATCAACCAGGATGGTTGATTAACGTAATACGGTGGCGGAACACTCCTAAAACAGAAGTTCCGCCTAACTGTTTTGCGCATTCAGAAATCTTCAGCTTGAACATTGCGCCCCACAAACCAAGCCCATCCCCCGCTGATTTTTCGTAGTACTCATTGAGTTACTCGTAGCAGCCGAATCAACACTCACCAGTTAAACCCTATTCTCCGGTATAATGTTTAGCTAATATTTTAAGAACTTACCGCGTTTATGTATAGATATGATGGCCGAGTTATCCATGAAAGCTACGATGACGACGGCATATTAGAAGTTGTCGAAAGTGATGGCGTACGGTCGCTGCATTTTGGCTCGATTCCTAGACAGAGCAGCATGCTGCTGGCCGAGCCGGATAATCTGTACCTGAACTACGTGCGGGCCATGACCAGCTGGATGTTGTTCAAACCCACGCTTGATGACGAAGCCTTGATTATCGGCTTGGGCGGCGGCTCATTAACCAAACACTTGCTGCACCATTTTCCTGAATGTCGTTTGAAAGTCGTGGAATACCGGGAAAGCGTGGTCAAAATTGCGCGCAGTCATTTTGGCTTGCCCCTCGACCCGCGCCTGAAAGTCATTATCGATGACGGCGCGAAATATGTCCGCCAGCGCACCGAAAGCCAAGCCGAGCAATACAGTCTGATGTTTATCGATGCGTTCGACCATGAAGGCATGGCCCCGTCCATCAGTAATCATGCGTTTTTCGACGCCTGCAAAATCTTATTAAAAAAAGACGGCATGCTGGTCATCAACCTTTGGGGCGGCACTGGCAACCCCTTATTTCGGCAGGTTGCGCTGTGGCTGGGTAAGACTTTCGGCTGGCGAATCCTGTTTCTGCCGGTTAAAGACCGGGGCAATATTATCGGTATCGCCTTTAACGAAGAAGCTCCCATCCATGCCATGAAAGACTTGCGAACCCGCGCCATCGTGCTCGAGCAGCTTTACCAGATTGAATTTATTGCTTATTTAAAAGAAATTGCCAAGCACAATAACAGCGTCATCAACAACTCGATACAAAAATAATGTCTACTGCTTTGCCAACCGAACCCAACCTGTTCAGTTACAGAAAATACTGGGCGCAACGCTTTGGCACGGCTCCCGTTTTGCCGATGGGCAAGGCCGAAATGGACGAACTCGGCTGGGATGCCTGCGACGTGATTCTGGTAACCGGCGATGCTTATATCGATCACCCCAGTTTTGGCATGGCGCTGATTGGACGATTGCTTGAAGCGCAGGGATTCAGGGTCGGCATCATCTCCCAGCCCGATTGGACTAGCGCCAAAGATTTCGGTAAGTTGGGTCGGCCCAATCTGTTTTTCGGCGTGACCGGCGGTAACATGGATTCGATGGTCAATCGCTACACCTCAGACAAGAAAATTCGTTCCAACGACGCCTACACGCCGGATGGCGTAGCGGGGAAACGCCCTGACCGTGCCGTCAACGTCTACTCGCACCGCTGCCGCGAAGCTTTCAATGATGTGCCTATTATCATCGGCGGTATCGAAGCCAGTTTGCGGCGCATCGCGCATTACGATTATTGGTCGGATACGGTTAGAAAATCCGTGCTGCTGGACGCCAAAGCCGACCTACTGGTTTACGGCAATGCCGAGCGCCAAGTTGTCGAGATCGCCCATCGCTTGGCTAATGGCGAAGCCATATCAGACCTGAAAGGCATACGTGGCACCGCGCATTTCGTCAAACAAATACCGGAAGGCTGGGCGGTCAAAGACTCCACTGATGTCGATAAACCCGGCATCGTCATTCCGCCGCAAAGCCCCTATCAGGAAGAACCCGCTTGCAATAAAACCGCTGTAAGAAATGATGCTACTGTGGGGGCGACTTCAGTCGCCCATATAGACCGCAAAAAAACCGTAATCCGCCTGCCCAGTTATGAGGCTGTCAAAGACGACCCGATCCTCTACGCCCACGCCTCGCGGGTCATGCATGGCGAAACAAACCCCGGCAATGCACGCCCGCTGGTTCAGCAGCACGGTACGCGACTGGTATGGATCAACCCGCCCCCAGTCCCGCTGACTACCAAAGAAATGGACGGCGTGTTCGACCTGCCTTACTCCCGCCTGCCGCACAAAAATTATGGCAACGCCAACGTGCCCGCTTTTGAGATGATCCAGCATTCGGTCAACATTATGCGCGGCTGTTTCGGCGGCTGCACGTTCTGCTCGATCACCGAGCATGAAGGCCGCATCATCCAAAGCCGCTCGGAAGACTCCATCATCAAGGAAATCGAAGCCATCCGCGACACCTCGCCCGCATTTACCGGCCATATTTCCGACTTAGGCGGCCCTACCGCCAACATGTACCGGCTGGCCTGCAAAGACCCGGAAATCGAGGCCGCTTGCCGCAAACCGTCCTGCGTTTATCCCGGCATTTGCCCCAACCTGAACACCAACCACACGCCGCTGATTAAACTCTATCGCAGAGCCCGCGTTTTGCCCGGCATCAAGAAAATATTCATCGCGTCCGGCTTGCGTTACGATCTGGCCGTGGAGTCGCCGGAATACGTCAAGGAACTGGTCACCCATCATGTCGGCGGCTACCTTAAAATCGCCCCGGAACATACCGAGCAAAGCGTGTTGTCCAAAATGATGAAGCCGGGCATGGGCACCTACGACCGCTTCAAGGACATGTTCGACAAGTTTTCCAAGGAAGCCGGTAAAGAGCAATACCTGATCCCGTACTTTATCGCTGCGCACCCCGGCACCACCGATACCGACATGCTCAATCTGGCGTTATGGCTAAAGCGCAACGGTTTCAGGGCCGACCAGGTGCAGGCTTTCTTGCCGTCGCCGATGTCCATCGCCACCGCGATGTACCACTCCGGCAAAGACACATTACATAAAGTCAGCCGTACCGTAGCGGATATCCCGATCCCCAAAAGCGTCAAGCAACGCCGTCTGCACAAAGCCTTCCTGCGTTATCACGATCCCAAAAATTGGCCGCTGCTGCGCGAAGCCTTAAAAGACATGGGCCGCAGCGACTTGATCGGCAACGGCAAGCAGCATTTGATTCCGAGCTTTCAGCCCAAAGGCACAGTTGAAACGCCCGATAAAATCCAGCGCTTCAAAACCAAATATACCGGGCCGGATAACCTGCGTACAGGGAAGGCCAAGCCGCATCCAATCAACAAAAACAAGGCGGGGAAAGGCAGAAATAAAGCATCAAAAAACTAGCCAACAAAAAAATGTTGTGTATAATACGCGCTTCTTCGCTGGTGTAGCTCAGTCGGTAGAGCAGCTGATTTGTAATCAGCCGGTCGCGGGTTCGATTCCCATCGCCAGCTCCAAGAATATCAAGGCTTTAGGTGCAAACCTAAGGCCTTTTTTATTACCCGGGGTTACGCAGGGGTTACATTTACTAAAATTCCCCCTCAAAATATAGCTATCCACAGCACACAAAAAAAGCCGATGCTACCCGGCCTTGGTTGTTTCGATTTATTAACGAAAAATATCTAGCGCGAATATTACGCCAGAATCTATTTCTTCGATCCGCTGCGCTTACAAACCGATCAGCTCATCAATCTGCTGAAAAACACCCTTCCCTTGCGCGTTTTTCTTTTCCGCCATTAAAAACAGACATTGACCACCGCTTTTCTTGGCCCACAATTCGCCAACGGCGCGTTTTTCTCTGGAGTCATCATTCGTCGCATACACCTTGCCTTTGTACTCAACGACCAACAACCTGCCATCAACCAATTCCGCGACAAAATCAGGATAAAACCAGCCTTTCGCTAAAGGCAAACGGAACGCCGCGCCATCCCTATTCACTAAATTTCTAATCCAGTATTTAACTTTAGGATGGCTGTCGATGAGCTTGGCACACTCAAATTCTTCACCGTCTTCCTTTAAGTCCTCAATTTCCGGGTAGAAATGCTTGGAAAACCGATAACGTCCCTGATAGAAAAGCGGCCTAGCTGGATAATAACCGGGGGAAAACTCAAACACATGATCGAACCGTGTTTCCAGGTCATCGGTTTCCTCAAACAAAGCATATTGAAAGCCTTTATCCGCCGCTTGTTGCCGATAGCTTTCAATTTGTTCGCGAACTGCCCGAGCTAACGCATATTTACTGCGTATTAACCCTGTCAGCGGTAATCCGCGCGATTTAGTCAGATTGGGAATTAGCTTAGCCAAGAAGCCGCGTAACTGTGATGGAATCAGCCCAATTTGTCGAACTTGTGGCTCCAACCAAAATAGCAGGTCGTTTTCGGTATAACCACCTTCCACCCAATCCACGTTATATGCTTGATTCTGGTCGGCCAGCCGATAAGTCAATTTTTTACCGTCCATATCGACTTCAAAGGTATGCGCGGTTTGAACCAAGTCAAAATTCGGCAATTCCGCCGGAAAATCCAATAACGACCATTCCTTGCGCCAATGCAAAAAAGCATCGGTATCCAGCAGTTCCCATAATTCGCCTTGTTTGCAACAAAGCTGCGGCAATGGTGCAAAGGATTTACCAGATTGAGACGGCGCACGCGCCACCGCTACCCGTAAATTATGATGCTCAATTTGCGCACTCAACTGTTGTTTTTGCGTGCCGGTGACGGCTTTCAGTAATTGCGTCTTGGTTTCGGGCGACACTTCGCCTTTAATCTCAACACTAAACGTGTTGTGCGCTGTCGGCGTGATGATCACGTTGGTCGAAGTTTCTAACGTCAAATCCGGCTTTGCTTCCACTTCAAAACGAATGGTCGGCTCAGTCCATACAACAATGTCGTTTTGGTCACCAAACACATCGCTTTGATTCGGATTGCCTTGCGTAATGTTTGCAGCGGCTTCCATTGCCTCAAAACCCATTTCAATCAATTTATCGGTAAGCTGTTTGGCAACCACGGCAAAATCCGGTGAAGCCAAATGTGCATAAGCACAGTTCAACGCGTCACTGGTGCGCCGTTTGGCATGTGGCATCCGCAACACCCGCCCTAATAATTGCTCGGCATCCTTGCTGGATCGAACGTCTTTTACCGAACAAAACACATAGGCAAACGAACAATCCCAGCCTTCTTTCAACGCTTCGATGGTAATGATGTACTTGATTGGGCAGGTCGGCGAAAATAGATTTAAACCGTCCAGCTCGCGTTGCTTGCCGGTAGCTATGGCTATTTCCCGTTCATCGACATGCAGTTGCTCGATTAAATGCGTTTTTAATATCTCGACCGTTACTTCGCCGTTTTTGGCGTCGGCCTGAAACAACACAATAGGCCGCACAAAATCGCTTTCTTTTTGGGCTTCCAACGCCAGCTTTTTACCGGTCAACACCGCATCGCGCACGGCGGCTTGCCAGTCCTTGTGTTCGGTCAACACAATCGGCAGTTTAATCATATTTTCGGCTTTTAATTCCGAAGCTGAACAGCGATAAAGGATATTTGAGGCTGATGTAAGGCTGCTATCCGGCGTTGCGGTAAATTCCACAATACAAGCCGGATGCAATCGTTTTAAGCTATCAAAGGTTAATTTTGTCCGGGCATTATGCGCCTCGTCCATAATCACCAACGGTTGATGCAAGGCCAGTAAGTTAGCAAACGAAGCTTTGATTTTACCGATGTCCTCGCGCCGCAAACCGTTTTCCTGCAAATCCTTCTCGCCGATTCGTTCTAAGCGATATTCCGGGTCGGTGATACCGACAAAATGCGGCTCAAAGTCTTCATGATGCACATACACTTTACGTCCGCTGGTATCTTCCACCCGTAATGCGGCCAAAGTGCCAACGATAATCAAAGTCTTTCGGCCAATATCTTGGCGGCGAATCTGGGTAACTTCGCCGACATCAAACACCCGTAGACGGTCTAAGCCGAATTCATTTTCCAACGCCTGTCGATAGGGATGCCCTACGGTTTTCAACGCTTCCAGGGTTTGCTCGCGGATGGTATTGGTCGGCACCAGCCACAACACCACCGGATAATCCTGTTCCAGATAGGCTTTTTGCACCACGCTGACGGTATAGGAAGCCAGCACGGTTTTGCCCCCACCGGTCGGCAAGCGCATACAGACATAAGGCATTTCACCGAAATCGTAATGACGATAAAGAACGGGGTCTAGTTCCTGTTTGAGATAGCTGGCCTTAAACGCTTCGGCAACTGTACCGCCTTTAGCTTCAATCAGAAAATGCGACAGGGCGGCTAACGCGCGGTTTTGATAGTCCTTTAACGCAAACATTACACCGCCCTCACATCATAAGGAATTTGCTTGAACACGATATTTTCAGCTTCCAGTCGTGGTTTACCGAAACGGCTGGCTTCGCCGTAAATGATCTTACACCCGTTATGCTTCGGCAAGCTATCCAGCACGGCTTGAGTGAGGACATTGCCGCTTTGCGGCCTGCGGTCGCCGAGAATGCCGTTATACAGCAGGTAATAGGCGGTATCGTTATGAATACCCAGCAACGGCGAATCGGCTTGATTTGCCACCGGTACGCGGGTTTCACAAAACCAGATATGCGCGGCTAACGCGGCAAATTTCACGTTATGATGGATAGAGCCGACTTCATCAAAAATCGTCTCGCCCAACCGGAAATAATGGAAGCCGCCGCCACCTTGCCAGTTAACCGCTTTGGAAATTCCGCCCTGTTCGCCTTCGATGACTTTTTTTAAGCGCGGCTGGCAGTGGGTTTCTGCATGGTCGCCCATTTCAATGCCAATGTAACGACGGTTCATTTTGTGGGCTACGGCGGCGGTTGTGCCTGAACCTAAAAAACTATCCAGAATGAGATCGTTGGAATTGCTGGCAATGTGCAGGATGCGCTGAATTAATCGTTCTGGTTTAGGCGTATCAAAAGAGTTATTTGCGCCAAATATAATTGAAATCTCTTTTTTGGCTTCATCAGTGTGTCCTGCCTCTTCATGTTGCCACCATGTATTTGGGACAATGTCTGAAGAATCTTCGAGGAATTGCTTGAATGAAGGTGCACCATCCCCTGATTTCCCAAAGTAAGCCAACCCTGCATTAACTATTTCAAGCCACTGTGCTTCTGTGCGAGACCAGTGCCGCCCTGATGGGGGGAATCGTACTTTTCCAGTTGACGTAGTTATCGGGTAACTAAGGTTCTCTCGTATGTTTGGCGCATCCCAAGGTATTGCGCGCCACTCACCACGCGGATCATTATCTGGATTTTTGTATTGTTTAGCTTGCTCTTCAGTGCGAGGGAGTCTGTTGCGGATAGTTTTCCAGCGGTTAGGATTGGCCGCATAAACCAAAATATGGTTGTGGGATAAAGAAAATATTGCATCGTTGGAGCGCGAATAGCGGCTCTCCCAAGGGATACTTACAAGAAAGTTTTTACGCCCAAACACCTCATCCATAATCACCTTTAAATAATGCGCCTCATTGTCGTCAATAGACACCCAAATACTGCCGTCTTCCGCCAGCAATTCCCTGAGCAGCTCCAAGCGCGGATACATCAGGCTCAACCACAAGGAATGCTCCAGATTATCGTCGTAATGCGTAAACGCGGAACGGGTGTTGTAAGGCGGATCGATATAAATGCACTTCACCTTACCCGCATACAGCGGCAACAACGCTTTCAAGGCTTGCAAATTGTCGCCTTGTATTAGCATGTTTTCCGTGTTGGTGTCGCCCGCGCTAAGTTTCGGCACGGCCTCCAACAAGCGATAAGGCACTTTCTGCACGGTGCGCACAGCATCCGATTTGTTCAACCAGTCGAGTAGGGGCATGGCAAGGTTTAGTCCTTTAATTTTGATTTAGTTTTGGTGGTTATTGACGGTTATAACGATAAAGCAAAGTTGCCGGTGGCAAATTGGCTGAGTAGGTCGTAAATCATGATGCTTTTAACATTAAATACGTTGCCTGCATCCGGGATCAGCACACGTTTTTTAGATTCCGGCCTGCTGGCTTCGTGAGTTACAACAATAAAGCCATAAGCCTTGGCTGCGGCAATCAAAAAAGCATCGGCTTTATCAGACCTTGCAAATTCATCTTTAGCCTGCTGGCGATAGTGATTATTGGAAACATTCCACTGCATAACTTGCCGGTAGGCTTGCATGACTGTGGTGTCATGTTTGTCGGCTATAAAAAAACCTTCCGGCAAGTCATCAGCCCAAAGTCGAACCGGGTCGTCTTTATCGCCATCGTTAATTTCTTGGCGCACCGTATCGATGCTAAATACTAATCCTGCTTGATGGGCTTCGTTTAGCCACTGCCAGAATCCCTGGCAAAATCCGAAGCGGTAATGAAAGTTTTTGGCTTGAATAAAAACGTTGGCATCTATCAGGTATCTTGAATTTAAAGTCATCTAATCTCCAAACGTTTGCTAAGCTCCATAACCGTATCGGGCCGCACATTAAGCAAACTGGCTGCTTCGCGTAACATCATGCCGCCGCTCATTGCTGTGGACACAATGGCGCGTGTTAGCCTCTTGCTGTTTCTGAGCGGGTAGCTTCTGTAAGGACTGCCACCATCGGAAGTTTTTTGCTTATTACTGGCATCGCTAATCGCTTGATAAGTCGTCCAGTCGATTTTGCCAAAATCAAGGGCGCGTCGAGCAATAACCAACTGACTGACCTTGAAAGCTTTACTGAGCACGTCAAATTTTGGTTCCTTTGCTTGTTCCCAAGCGTCAAGAAACTGTATTTTTGGTGTGAGCAGTTCCGCTGCTATGCGGTTGCAATAAACTTCCAGCTTGTTACCGGATTTTTGCTGGTTTGGCGGTAAGTCGGAAACGCCGCTTTCACCTATCCAGATATGGGCGATTTCGTGCGCCAAGGTAAATATCCAGGCTGCTTCACTATCCTTGCCATTGATAAAAATAACCGGTGCCAACGGATCGGCAATGGCAAATCCTCTAAATTCACTAACGGATAAGCCGCGTTTTGTATTGCTTTTTACAATACCATTTTTAAAAACCAATATACCGATGCTTTCGGCTTTTGCACTGAGTAAAGAAAAAAAATCGCCGGTTGTTTTGCATTGTTTACGCTCTTGGTCGGTTATGCCTAGTGTGTGCTGAATGTCGGCGGCTACTTGTTCTGCCGGTAAATTGTCTTTGAATGGGTGTTTGCCGACAAAATCGAGCGGTTGCGCACCTTGCTCCTGCAAATACTCCTGATACCATTGCTGTTTGCGCAGCACATCGTCCAGCACGTCGAAAAAATCGATGCTTAAGGGTTCGTGATTAGGTAACTGCCTAAGATCGGGGATTCCGCGTTGCGCGGTAACTGGTGGGGTATCAAGAAAGAAATAGCCGAAAGGAATATGTGTTTTCTTGGCGAGTTTCTCGGCTTCTGTAATAGAGAATCTGCCAGCAACTAAAGCGGCACGTTTAGCCGGTTTAGTGGGTTTAATAGGGTTTTCCAGCAAATCCACAAGCGCATCAAGGCTAAGGCCGCGTTGTTCAGCGACCCACCGTAAGATGTTTGGGGAGATTTGCAGGGTTTCCATTGCATTCAATTCGATCATTGCTTTGTTAGCTTGGGTTTATTATAGAGGGATTTGGTTGATTGACCAAAACTATGCCCCGTTCATATTGAGAGTGCCTACCGAAGAGGTAAAAATCACTTTCGACTATCCAAAGCCATTAGCCTGTTATTCACGATTCCCATTTTTGCAGTTATCCCCAACAAAGCCTGATTTGAATAATCTCTATATTCTTCCATCAGACGAAGATAGGTAAGCCAGTGCATCCCCTTGGGTTTGTCGCCGGGTAAATTCAAAATGCCGGGCTGCCAATTCAGTTTAGCCCTGATTTTGTCAGCTTTTCGGGCTGCCCGATCATCGTGTGCTTCCCGCTGGCTTCTATAGGCCAGTCGGTAACAATGTCGGCAAGCGAAGATTTTACCGCCTAGAAACAACACGGCCACGCGCCGCCCGCAACCAGCCGCTGGGCAGGTGAACCAGTAGCGCTCCCCTCCATAATGGCAACTTGTAGTTCGTAGGGATACTGGATAATCCAAGCTTTCCCAGTCGTCGCCATTTCTTCGATAGGAATAAATCAAACGTAGCCGCCCAATTTCAACCTTAACGCTGATTGCAGCGACCTTCTCACCGTTGCGCATCCATTGCCAATCGAGATGTCGCCCAGGCACTAAATAACCATCACGTTGCCAGCATCTGACATCAATAAACCGATAATCATCCGTACAATCCGCGCCAAATTTTCTACCGCTACCGAAACCGCCCATACAACCACCGTTTTTTATTTTCCTAAATCATTAATCAAATTAGCTGCTTTGGTTACCGTCTAAATCCGCTGTAAGTCTTGCAGGCTCTTGGCTGGAGATGGTTTTTATTTCCGGTATTTTTTCCGCTAATTCTGCTGCAATAATGGCTTTAACTTGATCTTCCCAAGCATCATCTTCATGCAAAGCTGGGTATTTATGCTGGTCAATCACTGTTTTTGATAAGCGATTAACCAATGGATTGTCACCATTAAGTTGCTGAACCACCACCGTTAATGGCGTTGGGGCTTTACCTGCGGGCTTGCCAACAAGATACTGAGCCAACC
>JANYKK010000032.1 GCA_025361585.1 Methylobacter sp.
GTGTCGGACAGGAAAGTCCGGCATGAATCACTCGCACTCCAAGCCATCAACCCGCTGAAAGCCTCTGGGCAATGCCGAGCCTCTTTTGGCGCGATTACCGGAATAATGATCAATATCCGCGCCCTTAAGCGTCAACTGCCGCTTACCGGCAATGATTTTCAATGCCCCGTTTTCAGGCAGCGCCACCACCGCGACCACGTAATCTTTACCGGCAATCAAATCTGCGCCCGGGATCTGAATCAGCTTGTTGCCTTTGCCTTTTGCCAACGCGGGCAACTCGGCCACCGGAAAAATCAGCAAGCGGCCTTGTAAAGTCATCACCGCCAGCAAATCGGTCTCGCTACGTATCGGCGCGGGCTTTAGCACCTTGGCACCGTCCGGCAGCGTGATCAGCAGTTTTCCGGCCTTGTTTTTGCTCAACAATTCTTTTAATTGAACCCTGAAACCATAGCCGTAATGGCTGGCAAGCACATACCAGTCATCGGGTTGACCGGCCAGAAGATGCAGGAACAACGAACCCGGTGGCGGATTAAGCCGTCCGGTCAACGGTTCGCCCTGGCTTCTTGCCGACGGCAAATCGTGCGCCGCAGTGCTGTATGCACGCCCGGTGGAATCGAGGATATAAACCGGCTGGGTCGTCCGGCATTTTACCGCATCCAGGAAGCCGTCGCCGGAACGGTAACTTAGACTTGCAACGTCAATGTCATGGCCTTTTGCAGCCCTGATCCAGCCTTTGTCCGACAGGATAACGGTTAACGGCTCGTTGGTGATTAACGCCGTTGTATCCAAGGCTTGGGAAGCATCTCTGGAAACAATCGGTGAACGGCGGTCATCGCCGTATTTTTCTGCATCGCGCTCCAGTTCTTTACGGATCAGGCGATTTAGCAGGCGCGGGGAACCCAGCGTTTTTTCCAGCGCGGCGCGTTCCAGTTCCAATTCATCCTGCTCGCCGCGAATCTTCATCTCTTCGAGCTTGGCCAGATGCCGCAACTTTAATTCCAGTATCGCTTCAGCCTGAATATCGCTGATGCCGAAACGCTCCATCAGCACCGGTTTGGGATGGTCTTCGCTACGGATAATGGAGATGACTTCGTCGATATTCAGATAAGCAATCAGCAAACCGTCCAAGATATGCAAACGCGCCAGTACCTTGTCCAGCCGGTATTGCAAACGCTTGCGCACGGTCTCGGTACGGAACGCCAGCCATTCGACCAGGATGTCCCTGAGCCCTTTTACCTTAGGCCGCCCGTCCAGGCCTATCATGTTCATGTTGACACGGTAGCTTTTCTCGAGATCGGTGGTCGCGAACAAATGCGACATCACCTCGTCCACATCGATCCGTTTGGAGCGCGGAATCACCAGCAATCGGGTCGGATTTTCATGATCCGATTCATCCCTTAAATCCTCGATCATCGGCAGTTTTTTCGCCAGCATCTGCGCGGCAATCTGCTCCATCAATTTAGCGCCGGAAACCTGATGCGGCAGCGCGGTGATCACGATATTGCCGTCTTCCTGCTCGTATTTGGCGCGCATTTTGATCGAGCCGCCGCCGCTGATATACATTTTTTGTATCTCATCGGCCGAGGTGATGATTTCCGCATCGGTCGGGTAATCGGGGCCTTTGATATGGGTAAACAGCGCTTCCAAAGTGCTGTCCGGGTCGTCCAGTAACTGGATGCAGGCATAAGCGACTTCCCGCAGATTATGCGGCGGTATGTCGGTCGCCATGCCGACCGCGATGCCCATGGTACCGTTCAGCAGGATATTCGGCAGCCGCGCAGGCAATAAACCCGGCTCTTTCAGAGTGGCGTCGAAATTATCCGCCCAGTCGACCGTGCCCTGCCCCAATTCGCTCAACAAAGTCTGCGCATAGGCGGTCAGACGCGATTCGGTGTAACGCATCGCGGCAAAAGATTTAGGATCGTCCGGCGAACCCCAATTGCCCTGCCCGTCAACCAGCGGATAGCGGTAGGAAAAATTCTGCGCCATCAACACCATGGCTTCATAGCAGGCGGAATCGCCATGGGGATGATATTTACCCAACACGTCGCCGACGGTTCTGGCCGACTTTTTAAACTTGGCAACCGAGGTCAAGCCCAGCTCGGACATCGCATAGACAATGCGCCGCTGCACCGGTTTTAAGCCGTCGGCAATATGCGGCAAGGCCCGATCCAAAATCACATACATGGAATAATCCAAGTAGGCTTTTTCGGCAAAATCCTTTAACGGCAGTTGTTCAAAATTCGTCTGCATGATCATAAGTTACAAGCCTTCCTTGGGTAAATCCACATGCAAGGCGCGAGTCCTCTCCAAGCTTTCCTGGCGCATTTGTTTGCGCATTTGGGCCGATTCATAAAGTCTTTTTTCCACATCGTTATCCAGTTGTAATCGCGGCACTTCCACCGTTTTTCCGTTTTCATCCATCGCCACCATCGTAAAATAGCAGGACGTTGTATGCCTTTTTTCGTCGGTTTTTAAATCCTCGGCAAAAACCTTGACGCCGACTTCCATCGACGAATGGCCGACATAATTGACATGCGCATAAAAGGTGACCAGCTCGCCGACATTGACATGTTGTTTAAAGAACACCTGATCGAGCGCCGCCGTCACCACATACTTCTTGCAGTATTTTGCCGCACAGGCGTAAGCCACCTGATCCAGCAATTTCAATAAAGAGCCGCCGTGCACATTGCCGGAAAAGTTG
>JANYKK010000035.1 GCA_025361585.1 Methylobacter sp.
TTTTTGTAATTTCGGATATGTAGAGGGTCAAATGCCATAAATGCATGGGCAGAACCGCATCAGCGGATTTAAAAAATAAAATTTGAGCATAAAAAAGCAGGCATTGATGCCTGGTTTTTAGAGCTTGCAGGATTTAGGTATTTATTTAAGCATAACATCAGAATTCAGTCACGGCACTCTGCCCTGTACAAAATTTTCTGAATACATAGTGATGGTTTACAATATCCTGCATAAGTTCGCCCCTCCAGCTGGGGCGCAAGTAGCCGGGATGTATTGAATCACATGAAAAAACTAAAATGCGCTGTTATCGGCACCGGTTATCTGGGCAAGTTTCACGCGGAAAAATATGCAGCACTGCCTGATTGCGAGTTGGTTGCCGTGGTCGATATTAATGAGGCGGCAGCCAAAGACGTCGCCGAAAAACACGGCGCAAAGGCGCTGACCGACTATCAAGCTTTGTTAGGTGAAGTCGATGCGGTCAGCATCGTGGTGCCGACGACTTTGCATCACCAGGTATCCAAGGACTTTCTCAACGCCGGCACTCATGTCTTGGTTGAAAAACCGATCACCGTGACCGTTGCCGAAGCCGATGAACTGATCGCCATCGCCAAGGAAAAGAATCTGATCTTGCAGGTCGGGCATCTGGAACGGTTCAACCCGGCGGTATTGGGACTGGATAAGGAAGAAAAGCCGCTGTTCATCGAATCCCACCGCTTAGCGCCGTTTAATCCCCGCGCCAATGATGTCAGCGTGGTGCTGGATTTAATGATCCATGACATCGACATTATTTTGGCCTTGGTCGATTCCGAAGTGGAGCGCATCGATGCCAGCGGCACGGCGGTATTAACCCAAGGCACTGATATTGCCAATGCCCGGCTGAAATTCAAGAACGGTTGCGTGGCTAATGTCACGGCCAGCCGGATCAGCATGAAGCTGGAGCGCAAAATGCGCATGTTCAGGCCGTGTTCTTACGTCTCGGTGGATTTCCAGAATCGAGTTCTGACCAAGCATCGCACCGGTAAAGGGGAAATGTTCCCAGGCATTCCCGAGATAGAAACGGAAGAGTCGGTTTTTGAAGGCGGTGATGCGCTGCTCGAAGAAATCAAGCATTTCGTTAACTGCATTCATACCGGCGACAACCCGCTGGTTTCTGGAGTAGCGGGAAGGCGAGCGCTGGAAACTGCGATAGCCATCACCCGGTTATTAGGCGATAAATAGGTAGGGTACGCTGGGCGTACCTTTTCGACGGTCGACATTTTAATTAAATGGTACGCTCAGCGTACCCTACATGATTGCACCCGATAATCAATAAACACAAAGGCAATAAAAACATGATACCCATGGTAAACCTGAAAGCTCAATACGTTGAAATTAAGGACGAGATTGAGCGCGGTCTGGCTGAAACAATCGAAAACTGTTCGTTTATATTAGGCCCTAATGTCCAAGCCTTTGAAAAAGAAACAGCCGACTATCTGGGCGTTAAACACGCTGTTGCCGTAGCTTCTGGAACCGACGCGCTGCATCTGGCCTTGATCGCCGAAGGCATCGGTGCAGGCGATGAAGTAATCACCACCGCGTTCACTTTTATTGCGACGGCGGAAGCGATCAAATATGTCGGTGCGGTTCCGGTTTTCGTCGATATAGACCCAAAGACCTTTAATATCTCGCCGGATGCGATAGCCAAAGCCATTACCCCAAAAACCAAAGCGGTGATGCCGGTGCATTTGTTCGGACAACCGGCGGACATGACGGCGATCAAGCAACTATGCGATCAACACAAGTTAAAACTGATTGAAGATTGCTGCCAGTCGTTCGGCGCGACCATCGACGGCAAGCAAACCGGCGCTATTGGTAATTCGGCTGGGTACAGCTTTTTCCCGAGCAAGAACTTGGGCGCATTCGGTGACGGCGGACTGGTCGTCACCAACTCCGACGAGACGGCGAAAAAACTTAAAATGCTGCACAATCATGGCTCGGATGTCCGTTATTACCATGATGTAATCGGCTATAACAGCCGCCTTGACGAGATGCAAGCGGTGATATTACGAGCCAAATTAAAACGCATTGACCAATACAATAAAGGCCGCCAACATGTCGGGCGTCTTTATTCGGAATTGATGGCCGACTTGCCGCTGACCACGCCATTTGAAGACGGCCTGGGCGAACACGTTTATCACCAATACACCGTGCTGTGTGAGCGCCGCGACGAGGTGATGAAAGCCTTGCAGGAAAAACAAATCGCCTGTGCCGTTTACTACCCCGTGCCCTTGCACCGGCAGAATGTATTTAAAGAGGAATACGCCGCAGTCAATTTGCCGGTGACCGAATCGGTTGCAGCCAATTGCATGTCATTGCCGATTTGCCCGTTCCTTGAGGATGACTCGATCAGGGAAATTGTGACGGTTATTCGGGATGTTTTAACCGTATAACACCATGAAAAACATATCACCACGAAGACACGAAGTTCACGAAGAAAACCAAGTTAAAACTTCGTGTCCTTCGTGCCTTCGTGGTGATTAATTAATTTGCCTACTATACGGACTTCCCGCTTAAGCTGATGCGTATGGAACACCTTGTACTTTCCCCATGCCTCAACATAAACCCTTAAAAATCCTGTTCAGTGCCGGAGAATCATCCGGCGACCAACACGCCGCCAATATGTTCCTTGAGCTGAAAAAGCAGCAGCCGGACATTAAAGGCCTAGGCATGGGCGGGACAAAAATGGCTCAGGCGGGTATCGAAATTCGCTATGACTCCGCCAATATCGCCGTCATCGGCGTGGTTGAAGTCATCAAGCATTATGCCGAAATCCGCCGCGCGCTAAAACTGATGCAACAATTGATTGCCACCGAGCGCCCCGATTTGCTGGTTTGCGTAGACTACAAAGAGTTCAACTTCAAGCTTGCGCGCTACGCCAAACAGCTGGGCATTAAAGTGTTGTTTTACGTCAGCCCCCAGGTCTGGGCATGGCGGCCGGGCCGGGTTGTGGCTTACGGCAAAGTCATCGACATGATGGCGGTGATCTTCCCGTTCGAGACCGCTTATTACGATGCCGAAAATGTGCCGGTGCGCTACGTGGGCCATCCTTCTGTCGATAAAGTCCATGCCCTGCGCAGCAAGGATGAAGACTTGACCCTGTTCGGGCTGGATAAAACCAAGCCGATAGTCGGCTTGCTGCCCGGCAGCCGCGCCAACGAAATCAAGCGCATGTTGCCGGTTATGCTGGCCGCCGCCGAAAAAGTGCAGGCCGGTTTGCCGGAGTGCCAATTTATCTTGCCGCAAGCAGATTCCATCAGCGATGCGTTGCTTGAAGACTACCTCCACCGGTCACCGCTTAAAATTACGGTGATAAAAAACCAGCCTTACGACGCGATTCAATGCTGCGACGCCGTGATGACCACCTCCGGCACCGCGACGTTGGAAATCGCCTTGTTAACCATTCCTATGGTCATCGCCTACAAGCTGTCAACGCTAACCTACTGGCTGGGCCGATGGCTGGTGAATACGCCGTTTATAGGACTGCCGAATATCGTGTCCGGCAAACGCATCATCAAAGAACTGATCCAGCATGAAGCGACGCCCGAAAACCTGTCTGCCGAAGTGCTACGAATCCTGACCGATAAAGCCTATGCCGAGCAAATGCGCGAAAACCTGACCCAGGTAAAACACCAGCTTGGACAGGGCGGCGGCTCCAAAAATATGGCGCAACTGGCATTGG
This sequence comes from Methylobacter sp., assembly GCA_025361585.1. Taxonomy (GTDB): domain Bacteria; phylum Pseudomonadota; class Gammaproteobacteria; order Methylococcales; family Methylomonadaceae; genus Methylobacter_A. Next base: position 3,719 of record JANYKK010000035.1, read on the forward strand.
AAATGTTGAGCTAACGACGGAGTGCAGGCTTCGCCTGCAACACTGCGATGTATAATCCAGAGGCAAGTACCCAAAGTAGGCGCTTTAGGCGAAGCTTGCACTCTAACGACAAACTACCTACTACGAAAACATGGTGTCCAAAACTTGATTTGGATAATTTATAAAGCGAAAAGTCAAACTATGATAAAGTTCGAACGAGCAAAAATATAAATCCGAACGAGGGGGTAACGATGGATATTGGAACTGCATTTAAACTGCTGGCCTTCATGTTGTGGCCGTTCTTACTGGTCTTTTTATACTACCTGTTTGACAGAAAAGGCTTCAAGAGACGGCTGGAGAGGTTCAAGCAGGACGGCTTTAAATAAACCTCTGAACGCATCAAGCGGGTTGGTCTCAGCGGATGCGTTACCTTCGCTTAATAACGCGGCACCGAACTATCGCAATTGCAAGACCAGGCATCGATTCCGCCGGTTAGATTGGCAACATGCTCAAATCCTGAATTAACCAGATACATGCAGGCTTGTTGGCTGCGCACGCCATGGTGGCAAATCACTACGATTTCTTGCTGCGGATTCAGCTCGCCCAGTCTTTGCGGGATCTGGTTAAGCGGAATTAACACGCTGTTTTCTATACGGGCGAATTCAAATTCATTAGGTTCCCTGACATCCAGCAACAACAGATGCGGTTCATTTTGAATTCTGGTTTTTAATTCTGTCGCTGATAATTGTTTTACGGTCATGGTTATCCCTTATTAATAAATCTTTCCAAACGCTGCATGGCGACCGCCATTCTATCGATAGAGGTCGTATAGGCAAAGCGGACGTAGCGATTGGCCTCGTTAACACCAAAATCTTTTCCCGGCGTAATGGCAACACCTTCAGCCTCCAACAAATCCAACGCGAATCGATAGCTGTCATCGGTAAATCTGGAGCAATCGGCGTAAATATAAAATGCGCCATCCGGCTTGATCGGGATGTCAAAACCCAATCGCAACAAAGCATCATAAAGAAAATCACGTCTAGCTTCAAACTCGGCGCGTCGGCACTCCAGCTCGGTCAGCGTATGCTGGTCAAACGCGGCTAATGCGGCATATTGCGAATGGGTTGCGGTGGCGATAAAAATATTTTGCGCCAATTTTTCAGTCACCTCGACAAATTCTTCCGGCACGATCAACCAGCCGACGCGCCAGCCGGTCATGCCGAAATACTTGGAAAAACTGTTGATCACAAACACGTTGTCGCTAAACTCCAGCGCCATCGATGCTTTTTCGCCATAAACCAGCCCGTGATAAATCTCGTCTGAATAAAAACAGCCGCCTAGCTCGTTAACGGTGTGCACGGCCTGCTTTAATTGATCCGGTGCAATAAGAGTCCCGGTAGGATTGGACGGCGATGCAATCAACACGCCTTTGGTCGCCTCCGTCCAATGCTGCTTGATCTGCGCGGTGGTCAGCTGATAACGACTGGCGGCATAGACCGGAATGGTTCTGGCTATGCCGTCAAACAACTTAACAAAGTTGCTGTTACAGGGATAACAGGGGTCGGCCATCAGCAGTTCTTCTTTCGGGTTAAGGCTGGCCCCAAGCGCCAGCAAAAACGCCCCTGAGGCTCCCGGCGTTACAAAAATGCGCGCCGTGTCCACCTTCACCGAATAACGCTGCCGATAAAACTCGGCAATTTTTTCCCGCAGCTCGGGCAATCCTGCTGCCGGTGTGTATTTTACCTCGCCGATTTTAAGATGGTTGATGCCCGCCTCAATAATGGCCTGCGGCGTTGCAAAATCAGGCTCGCCGATTTCCATATGGATAACATCCCTGCCCTGCGCCTCTAATTGTTTTGCGCGGCGCAGCAGCTCCATCACATAAAAGGGGGTAATCCCTTGTATCCGCTTAGCCATCCGTACATCCATAATATTGACACTCATTGCAAAAGCGTTAGATCATATCAATAAACCTTGCTATCCGGTTGCTATTCTGCTAAAAATGCGCGGTTTTATTTAATCTTGTCTTAGGAGTTAATGGATGACCGAAAGTTCTAAAACTGGCGCATCACCTTTCAGTTTTAAGCCTTACCAAGAAAAGAAAGGCGAAAAATATATGAATAGTGCTCAATTAAAACATTTTGAGGACATTCTGAAAAATTGGAAAAGTGAACTCATGCACGAAGTAGATCGCACCGTGCATCATATGCAGGATGACGCATCTAATTTTCCTGATCCTAATGACCGAGCCTCTCAGGAGTCAGAATTTAGTCTGGAGTTAAGAACCCGTGATCGTGAGCGGCGGTTAATCAAGAAAATTGATGAATCCCTGAGAGAAATTGAATCCGGGGATTACGGCTTTTGCGAGTCTTGCGGCATTGAGATCGGCATACGTCGTTTGGAAGCTAGACCCACTGCCAGCCTATGCATCGATTGCAAAACCCTTGATGAAATTCGCGAAAAACAAATGGGTTGAACCTGGAAACCCACACACCATTGGCCGGTTTGCCCCCTCGCCCACCGGCCCCTTACACCTCGGCTCCCTGTACACGGCTCTCGCCAGTTTCCTTCAAGCCCGATCACAACAAGGCCGGTGGCTGTTGCGCATTGATGACCTCGACACTCCCAGAAATATAAAAGGCGCTACCGACGCGATATTAAAAACCCTGGAGGCCTTTGGCCTGCTCTGGGACGATGAGGTTTATTACCAAAGCCGACATATCGACGTTTATAACGGTGTTATCAGCGACCTGCAAAGAAGCGGGCTTATTTATCCTTGCACCTGTAGCAGAAAGACGCTGGCCACTGACGGTGGCACCGATATTTACCCCGGCATTTGCCGAGACCGGCAAGCCCCGCCTGATGAGCCACATGCATTACGGGTTAAAGTCGACAACCGCAGCATTGCCTTTCAGGACGAACTGCAAGGCCTGATTTCCCACAAGCTCGCCGAGCAGGATGGCGATTTTATCGTCAAGCGTAAAGACAACATTATTGCCTACCAATTTGCCGTGGTCATTGATGACGATCTGCAACACGTCAACCATATCGTCCGGGGCTATGATTTGCTGGATGAAACTCCCAAACAGATTTACCTGCAACAGCTGTTGGGGCTTTCCGCACCCCGCTATATGCATGTTCCGGTCATTGTTGACGAGCAGGGCTATAAACTCAGCAAACAGACGCAGGCAACGGCGGTCGATTTAAAAGCGCCGCAACGCGTCATTTTTGAGCTGCTGAGATTATTAAAACAAAACCCGCCGGTTGAATTGCAACAGGCTCCGGCAGCCGACCTGCTTGACTGGGCGATTGAGCATTGGAATGCGGATTTGTTAAAGAATGCTCATGCCATGAGTGCGGATTTTGGCTAAGAATAGCCAGTTCCATGTAGGGGCGATTTTAATCGCCCTGGGCGAATAAATTCGCCCCTACAAAAACATCTATCAAAATTACTTTACCAACCCCAAGCCATGCCCGCTTACTCCAGCCACACCTTATAAGTTTTCTTGCCATCTTCAAAAACAAATAATTGCTGAGGAATGATGCCGTTGGCGCGGAGTGAATCGCCCAGCTGCTTGAGGTCTATTTTTCCCGCCGCTATGATCCGCTCCAACACATCTTCAGGGATAAGATGTTCCAAATCCAGCACCGCTTCGGCGGGCATTTTAATCGCAACGCGCTGCTCACCGTCTTCGCTGACGCGCACACCAAGCACAGTTGCTTGCTGGTCGAAGCGCAACACCTGGGCGGCCTGCTCTAGCTCAATTGTAGGCAATTCATACGCCATAGCCTGCCGTATCAGTTCCTGCCCGACCGCTTGTTGCAGCAGCGTCCACCAAGGCAGGTTGACCTCCAGCTGTTGCAATTGCTGGATCAGCCCCTGAAACGCGCGCATCAGTAAAAACAGGTCGGAAGGCCCGGCTGAGCGGAACCACCAGCGGTAATCGCCGAGCAGGTCGTTAAACGACTGGCCCAGCTGCCATTGCTCGGAATTAAACGGGTGATTGATCAAAAAAGGCCGGAATAATATCTGGCACAAGGCAGGCAACGAGCCGCTGATAGGGCTCAGTTTTTTACTGTCAAAACCCAGAGCCGCAAAGCAGTCCAGCGGCTTGATGGCGCTACGCTCCCGGCAACCGACAATCAACTTAAGCAACGCCAACCTGCGCGGTTCGGCAAGACTAATCGTGCAGCCGTAATCGAGCAATGTAACTTGCGGCTGACCGTACTCGTCATGACCGTAAAAGATATTGCCGGGATGCGGATCGCCATGCACCTCACCCGCAATAAATAGGCTTTTAAACAGGGTCAGCACCAGAGTTTGACCGATCGCCAGACGATCCTGTTCTGACCAACTGCTTGCTTTATCGATCAACACGCCCTCTGCCCTGCTCTGCACCAGCACCCGTTCGCTGCATAACTCCCGATATACTTTGGGAACTTTCAACCCCGGCACTTGTACCGTCCGTCCAAAATACTCCTGCCTCTGGGCTTCCGAGCGGTAATCAAGTTCGCGGTGCATATTGTCGCGCAGGCTTTTTTTATACGCATCAAGATCAAAGCCCCAGCGGTTGACCGGCCCCACGCCCGGCATCAGGCCGACCAGACGCAATTCGGCATCGACCGCATCGGCTATATCGGGATAGCGGATTTTTACCGCGACCTTATCGCCGTTTTTAAGTTCGGCAAGATGAACTTGCCCGAGGGATGCCGCCGCGATAGCGGACTCGATAGAGCGAAAAACGCTTTTGGTTTTTTGCCCAAGTTCCCGTTCCAGCTGCGGGATCATGGCTTTTAGCGGCAAAGGCTCTATGCCTTCGACCAGTTCCTGAAAAGGCGTCTCGCCATCGGTACCTGCAAACAACTGGCCGACTTTCATGGTAATGCCGCGCGCATCGGCGAACAACCCGGAGAGCGCCTTTTTGGCAAGCAGGCGCTCGGTCTCATCCTGAGTGCGTTGCAGTTTTTTGGCCGCCAACCCGATGCGGAAAAATTGCAGGGCGCGTTTTGCTGTTTTTACGATAGTCACTTTAATAGTTAGTTCGGGTTACGCCACGCTAATCCAAACTTGATTGAATAATGCCAGATAATTCGGACGGTATATAAATAGGGTGCTTAGCTAAAGTAAAGTCTTTGATATTTCGAGTCACAAATCCGTCAACACCGACATGAACTCCAGCGTGATATAAAACCGCATCTTCAAAATCAAAAAAATCTGATTCAATAGCGGCTACCAGAACGTTTCGATCTACTTCAGCAATAAAAAATAATTCAAGCAGTGCATTTATTGCCTGTTTTGCTGGTTTTCTGCCAATCGCTTTTGTGCATAAATAGTCAATCGTTGTAATGGTCGTTGCACATAAAAAGCCTTGGATAATTTTATTTTCTACGGCACTGAATAACTTGATACCTTCTACCGCATCTGGCTCACGATTAAGAAGAACATCGAGTACAACATTGGTATCAAATAAAATTTTCAAAGATATTTGTCCGTTAGATGTTGTTTGTAATCGTCTTCATTAATTTGATGATTTTTCAAAATCCCGATTAATGATTGGGTCACCGGCGGAATCTGATTGCTTTTTTTCTGCCGGGCAATTTCTTGAAGATAATCCGTTACAATTTGCGAAATAGATTTATTTTTCTCGCGGGCGTAGGCTTCAATTTGTTGAATTAAGTCACCTTCAAGGTCTAATGTTATTTTGGTTTGCATATTCTTACCTTTAGTGGCTTGGCAGTAAAATTCACTGACGAATGCTTTTGGGCTAATTATATCCCAATCAATTGCTTTAATGCGCCAAGTTACACGGGAACTCATGGATAGTGTGGTTTTTAGATTTGAACGTTACGGAAACGTTAGAATCTGAGCTACAAACTTCGCCCCGCTTGTAGCGGCAAAGCCCGTTCCACTTGGAAAAATCTAGAAGACTATTGCTATAAGGTGCTTCCAAAATTATTACTACCGAGTCGCGGGTAATCGCTACGTAAATCAGTCATTGCAAATTCCTGAGGCCGATTTCCAGTCTAGCCTGTAAATCAGGCCCTACTCTCCTGAACCCAAAGAGTCGAGCGGCAGCCCGAATGATCTCTGGATCGGAACCACCGGCATTATCCTCAAATGTAAGCCGCAAAGCTTGTTTAATTTCTAGCATAGAAATATTGGCTGCTTTGCAGATTGGCCCACTTTCCAATGATCTATCCCGAACAGGTGGTTCATCTGATTGAGCCTTAGTGAACCAAAAACCATCATCTTGTTGCAGTGGCGTTTCCTGTAGTCTGGCGGCATGCTTCAGGGCTCTTTGGACGACTCCGATAATCCGTGACCCCGCCTTTTCCTTACCGAAGGCAGCTGCAACCCGGCGTGCGATTTCTTCCTCATGAATAGGGCCTTCGATCTCCACCACACGGAATGCAAGGCGAGCAAGTGAACCGAGGTCGACTTCGTGTGGTTCTTGTTTAGTCTGTATCGAGATCGCCGATTTGCTGTATAACGGCATCGTCCGTTGTGGAGCTTCATTAGCTTCAATACGCTGCTCAATCAACGGCGCAACAACAGCAGAAGCATTTTCATTGGCACCTTTGATGACAATACCTTTCTCGCTTGCAATTTGGGCATCTGTCAACGCGTTGCGCAATCGATCCAATTCTTGCGCGCGTCGGTAGAACCAATCGGTGCTCCAGATACGGTGGAAACGCCATCCCAAATTTTCCAACACATCTTGCCTGAGGCGATCACGTTCACGCGCCCAAAGCGCACTATGATAGGTGGCACCATCACATTCCACAGCAAGAATATAGGTGCCGGGTCGTTCAGGATGCCTAATCCCGAGATCGATCAGAAAGCCAGCAGAACCGACCTGATGATCAACGCTGTACCCCATTCCTTCAATCGCTGCTGCGACATCCGCCTCGAATGGCGTATCTGGACCTTCACCTGTTGGTGCTTTGTCATCGATCATTCCGGTCTTTGCAAATTCCAGAAAGCGTTTAAGTATCTTCGGGCCTTCCTTGCCGGTCTTGGTTAGGTTCATGTCGCCGGGATCAAATGAGCAAAAGACTTCGCAACGCACCCGTGCCCGCGTAAACATGACATTGAGTCGGCGTTCGCCACCATCTTTGTTGACCGGACCGAATGTCATGTTAGGTCGTCCACCTGCTTCGGTCGGACCATATCCAACACTAACAAGGATCACATCCCTCTCGTCACCTTGGACATTTTCAATATTCTTGACAAAAACATCCTCAATGCAGCCATCTCGCAGGAAGGTATCGAGAACAGGATCTTGGCGGCGTTGATATTCGAGTAATTCAGTAATCAGGTTGCGCTGTGCTGACGAAAAGGTCACGATCCCGAGTGACAAAGTCGGCATGGCTTCTGCGTGCTCCACTACCCGCTTGACGATTGCCTCTCCTTCAAGACGATTGTCGCGCTTACCTCCTCGGTCATAGATGCCTGCGATACGCGAAAATATTAAACCATATGATGGATCGTTTTGTAGTGGCGATGGCGGCAATATCAGCCCGTCTCGATAGAATTCGTGGTTTGAAACGCGAATGAGCGATGGGTCGCGGGAACGGTAGTGCCATTCGAGCATTCGCGAGTTAAGCCCCCGAGCTTCACATAGCGTCAGAATGCTCTCAAGCTCACCTACACGCGCGGCACCTTCGAGCAAGTTGTCCTCCTCATCATCGTTTTCGTCGCCATTATTCGCCAATCGATCAAAGAAAGATGATGGTGGAAGCTGTTTCTGATCTCCAACAACGACAATCTGTTTTGCCCGCGCTATTGCTCCAAGAGCATCTTCAGGGCGCACCTGGCTCGCTTCGTCAATAATAAGCAAGTCAAAGGAAATCGAACCTGGCGGAAGAAATTGCGCTACGGATATCGGACTCATCATCAATACGGGTTTGATACGTTGTATGGCCTCTGCAGCGTTTGAAAACAATTTTCTGAGTGGTATGTGTGCACGTTTTTTCGCAATCTCACCACGGATAATGGCCATTGCGCCATGAGCCCCCTGAGGAACTTGCCCGAGATGGCTTGCTCGGATAACTTTAACGCAGTCGCTCCGTCGCTCTTTTTCGAGCTGCGCGAAGTTTTTCACCAGCTCATGCCTGTCAACATTTCGTAGACCAGAGAGGAATGGACTCGCCCCCAAAGCCGACTTCCATATGACTTCCGCCCTCGCGAATAAGAACTCCGCTACTGCCTCGTCCTTGCCTAGTTTGCCTAACTCCATGAGCGGAATAAGGTCATGAAGGTTTCCTGTTTCTAGTTGCCCCCGCAGCCGTTTCAACGAGGCCCATTCGTCGTAGCGATCACTGGCGGCTGCCATGACCGCGAGTTTTTGTGCGACAAGGCGAAGATCGCATTCATCGATCACCTGCTCTGAAAACGTGGAGGCGATATCAAGTTGAAGGACACCAACTGCATCCTTTATGGCTCGATCAGCCCCTAATTGAGCTGTTTCCAATCCATTAATCAGTCGCCCAATTAGCTCTGAATTACGTGCCAAAGCAATGGTGCATGTTGCGTCGGGGCCAAGCTCACCGGCAAAGGCGTGATCACACCAATTCAGTGAAGCCAACAATGTGGAAAACGCGGTGCGCTCGCCGCGCCAATCCTCACCAATCATGCTGGCGCACCAAGCCTCATCAGAACGCCAACCTTCGTGAAGTAACGAAATTCTGATAAGCCTATCTATAAGTTCTATCCGATTAATAGCGGACTTAGGGAGGGGCCTGTTAAAAGGCTTGCAAGCTGACGGCTTGCCTGCCGGTATGCCGAGCGCCACCGCGTAAAGAATGAAAATTGACCCGCCACTAATAAAGGCCGAAGCACGGTGACGTCGGTACTCCATGCAGCATCGACAAAAAATGCAGCGTTCTCGGCGCGAACAGCTTGCCACTCAGCACCAATGCGCAGCCCATCCTGAAGTCGATTCTTCGCTTTGAGCACAAGGAACTGTGCGAGTAGTGCATCATCCAGCTCTGGTGGATTAGCAAGACGTTGGAGCTGTTCAATAAGCAGTGATACGGAAGCCAGGTTAATATCGGTTTTCAAACCAAGCGCGCCCGAAGTTGTCTCTATCGCGTCGGCAAGCGCCGATGCTATTTTACTGGCTTCATCAAGATTGATTCGTAGTCGAGCCAGATCTGTGGGTTGAAGATCGAACCTTTCAGTACCCAAAAATGGATGTTCGGTTAAAGAACCAGCTACTTCTAAAGCAGCACCATATTCCTCAATTTTAGTAGCTAACCAATCAGCATCTTTCTTCGGGATGTTGTCTAGCCCGTCTGGTTTTAACTTGGGCGGCGGTGTGCCGCGCCCCATATAACGCACTTGTTGTGATAAAGCTGAGAAGGCGCTGTCTCCGCTATGTCCAACGGAGTTATGAAGTTCGCTGGCAATTCGGTTCAGTTGATCCCGTGACTCGTGAAGTCGGCTTGGGCTTGGGGGCATTTCTGGAATTGCCCGCGCAGCATTGAGTGTCCTTGCAAGTTCGCCGAGAACAGCCTTTTTGTTAGCCGTTTTTGAATGAAGTTCAAGACATATGTCGGCCAATCCGACATCAACCAACCGCTTGTGAACGACTGAAAGAGCAGCCATTTTTTCAGCAACGAACATCACGGTTTTTCCATCCCGAACTGTTGCTGCAATAATGTTCGCAATTGTTTGCGACTTCCCGGTTCCAGGGGGGCCTTGAACCACAAGATTGCGTCCGCTTCGTACCTCTTCGATCACTTTGGCTTGCGATGCATCCGCATCGACGACATGAAAGAGTGATGCGGGCGGCAATTTTTCGTCGAGATTGTCTTCTGTCACAAACATTGGCTCTTCAGACTCGAAGCCTTCGTATAACAGACCACTGGTTAACTCATGGTTTTCTAGGGTATTTTCAGGCCAATTCCTGGGGTCAAGATCGCGAAACATCAAGAGCTTTGAGAATGAAAAGAAGCCCAATTGCATTCCATCGCGGTCTATTGTCCATCGCGAACGACTTGCAGTCACATCTGCCACCGCGTCAAAATAGCGCGAAGGCAACCAATCATCAGCAATATCGATATCGGAAAGCTGAATTCCAAAATCTCCCTTGAGTCGTTCCTGCAAAGGCAGATTGGTGACAATGTCTTCTTCGCGAGCCTTGAGATCGTATGTCAATGTTCGTTTGTTACGGATCAGCTCGACGGGAAGCAGCACCAACGGTGCCTCTCGCTTCATTGAACTTGTATCATCTTCATACCAAGTAAGAAATCCCAGTGCGAGGTATAGGATGTTGACGCCTTGCTCTTCCTCGGCTGTCTTTGCATCCCGTGCCAGCTTAAGCAGCCGCTTCTGTAACCCATCCGACCCAAGTCGAGTTTCCAACTGATTGTCAGTGTATCGATCTTGGTCAAAAACTGAATCCGAACCATCCGTTAGATTCGGTGTGTCACTCTCGTTTTCTTTGTCGCGACCTGTCGCTAGGAACCGCATCGTCCTGCCGGAGTTCACAAGAATTCTGTAAATATCGTCGGAGCGTTCGTTGATGATGTCCAGCGCATTAGATCGACGAGATTGCCGGTTCACATGAACGAGGCGGTTGCGTGTTCCTGTCTCAACCAACAGCTTTCTGGTCTCTTCAAATAACTTCAGGGGTGAGGTGCGTTGATGTGGTTTATCTTTTGAGGATTCTTCCATTCTTTATAACCCTAAAGCCAAGTTCGGCATTAAAATAGCAGGCATTTCCTTTATCTCTGGTATGATCGAGAACTTCAAAACATGTTAGTCACGATAGGAAATTCAACCGCTTCGGTTTAAGTATCTATCATTAAATCTATTATCACAAGCACCATTTTTAAGACAATATATGATGGGCTTCTCAGTCAGGAACGTTCTATAGCTCTGGAGCGTTTGCTCGTGCGTTCCCCAGCAAGAGCACGGGAACGAAAATATGCGCACACCGGCATGCTTAAATCAATCCACCGGGAACAACCAGTTGCCGGACTTGTTCATACAGCTCCGGCAAATCGGCGTGGATGGTTTTCCAAACCAATTCAAAATCCACTTTGAAATATCCCTGGGCGATACGGTTGCGCATGGTGTACATAAATATCCAAGGTATTTCAGGATGATATTGGGCATAAGCCGGATGGTGACGTTCAATGTTGCGCGATGCTTCACCAATAATCTCAAAGTTCCTGATTACGGCATCCTGCGTTTTTTCATCATCAAGAAAGTCAACTTCCGACATGTTTTCAACATAGCGGTGAATCCGTTCAATCGCTTCGACAATATGGCCGAGGTAATCGGGAATTCGCAGGATGTCTTTTTTACTCATACAGGCTGAGCTTCTTTTATCACTTGATCCCTAAACTTGTCGGGAAGCGCTCGAGGGGTTAATACATCGACTGTGATATTGAGCAGGCAGGCAACTTCAACCTGAATTTTGGCAATATCCATCAGCGTGGTTTCCGAGGTGGGATCGACCAGCAAATCCAGGTCGCTGTCTTCGGTGTCGTCGCCGTGCAACGCCGAACCGAATACCCGCACGTTTTTAACCCGATGACGCAGGGCAATTTCGCGGATCGTATCGCGGTGGGTTTGCAGGGCTATCGACGGGCGCATTCAATGTTCTCCACGTAAGTTAAAACAGCAGGGAATTCATGTTTGGCAGTTTACCATAGCTCCCGTTTTGATTACGATCTCAAGTTCATAGCGCATATATCCAGCTCACAAAAAACCATGCGCTACCTAAACGTGGAGCCTTGTCTTGGGCATAGGCCAGTTTTTTCATGCTCGGGGCATTTCTTTGCGGCTAGCTTTTATGCGGGAGATTAAGATTTACTTCCCGACTTGGAATGTCCTGTAGAGGCGAATGAATTCAAGGAAGTTATTTATAGCCAGATCCTTAGCTATTCCACCAGCACCCCAACTGCACAGCCCCCTTCAACTGCCGTCACCACGCAGTTAAGCGTCATATTCTCCACTGACGCATCGCTGTCAATCACGCAGCCGACCTTAAGATAATTCGGCGTATAACCGAACACCCGTTGTTTACCTTTATCCAACGCTTCGCTGTAGCCTTCCCATAACACCGGAAATTCTTGGCCCACACAGCCTTCAAAAAACGTCTGCTTCATTTGCTCGGCCAGCTCATGCAGCTGTCTGCTGCGCTGCTTTTTGATGTCGTTGCTCAGCTGACCAGGCAAGCTTGCGGCTTTGGTGCCTTCCCGGCTGGAATAGGTGAAGATATGGATGTGGCCGAAACCGATCTGCTTGATGAAGTTAAAACTCTGCTGCCATTCCTGCTCGGTCTCGCCGGGGAAGCCGACGATAATATCGGTGGTGACATTAAAGCTGGGAATTTGCGCCCGCAACTGGCTGACAATGGCGGCAAACTCCTCGGTTTTGCAGCGCCTTGCCATACGGCGCAGTACGCTGTCCGAGCCGCTTTGCAATGGCAGGTGTAAATGCGGCATCAGGCGCGGATTGCTGAACAGCTCGAAAAAATCGCCCGGCAATTCCCAGGGCTCCAGCGAGCCTAACCGCAATCGCGGAATATCGGTTTCTGCCAGGATGGCTTTGATCAAATCGGACAGGTTGTTGCCCAAGTCGCTGCCGTAGCCACCCAAATGCACGCCGGTCAAAATGACTTCGGTGATGCCTTGCCGGTGCAGCGCGTTGATCTCGTCGATGACCGCTTGCACGGGACGACTGTTTTCTTCGCCGCGCGCCACGGTGACGATGCAGAAGGTGCAACGGTAGCGACAACCGTCCTGCACTTTAACGAAAGCGCGTTGTCTGCCTCGAGTGAACAGCGATATTTCTCCCGGCTCGGTGGACAGGACGGGCATGCTGTCCATGTTCAATTCGCTCAAGGTTTTTTCGACAAGCTGATCTTTATCTTTGTTGCTAACTATGAGGTCAACGCCTAATAAAGAAGCCGCCTCGTCTTCATTCAAGGTCGCATAACAGCCGCTGACCACGAGCTTGGCTTGCGGATTATCCCGATGGATGCGTCGTATCAGCTGGCGCGATTTTCTGGCGGCGTCCTGCGTCACCGCGCAGGAATTAATCACAATAAGATGGGCGGCTTCGGCTTGCTGGGTGATTTGATGGCCGGCTTTTTGAAAAGCCTGAGCCCAGGTTTCCAATTCGGCTTCGTTAAGGCGGCAGCCGAGGGTTTTAAGGTGAACTTTCATTTAGAGGATATAGTAAAAAATAGAACGCAGATGTCGCAGACTTGGCTGATAAACACTGATTAAAAAGAACACCACGAAGGCACGAAGGACACGAAGTTATATATTGTTTTCTTCGCGTCCTTCGTGCCTCGGCAACTGCTCCATGCGTTGCTCTACCTCCTGCATCCTTGCAGTCGTTCGTGGTGAAAAATTTCTTAACTATCGCATAACATCAATTATTAGCTCGCTTCATTTCCAGTCATCCAAAAAACCAATACGCGACAAAAATGGACGCAACAATGCCCGCCAAGTCGGCTATTATCCCACAGGCGGCGGCATGGCGAATATGTTTGATACCAACCGAGCCGAAGTAAATCGCCAATACATAAAAGGTGGTTTCGCTGCTGCCTTGCACGATGGACGACAAACGTCCGGCAAACGAATCCGCGCCCATGGTTTTCATGGTATCGATCATCATCGCTCTGGCTCCGCTGCCGCTGAACGGCTTCATCAACGCGGTGGGCAGCGCATCGACAAAACGGTCGTCAAGCATGAAGTAATGCACGGCTAAACGCGCCCAATCGGCCAGCAAATCCAACGCGCCGCTGGCTCTGAACACGCCTATCGCAACCAGCATCGCGACCATATAAGGGATAATGGTGGTCGCGGTTTGGAAACCTTCCTTAGCGCCTTCAATGAACGCCTCGTAAGCATTAATCTCCTTATGGATAGCGCCGAGAATGAAGGTGATGACCAGCGAGAACAGGATGAAATTGCTGATGATCGCGGATTGTTCAAGCATCTGCTGCTGCGGCAGGCTGGAAAAATATGCCAGTATGCCGCCGACTATCAGCGTAAAGCCGCCCAGATAAGCCATGATCACCTTATCCAGCAGATTGATTTTTTGCACATAGGCGACGGCAAGCAAGCCGACCATCGTACCCATGTAAGTGGCTATCAGGATCGGGATGAATACGTCGGTCGGGTTGGCCGCGCCCAGCTGGGCGCGGTAGGTGAAAATTGTGACCGGAAACAGCGTGACGCCGGCGGTGTTGATGACCAGAAACAGGATTTGCGCATTGCTGGCGGTTTCGGGATTGGGGTTGAGCGTTTGCAGTTCCTGCATCGCTTTGATGCCCAACGGCGTTGCGGCATTGTCCAGCCCTAACGCATTGGCGGAAATGTTCATCACGATAGCACCCAAAGCAGGGTGGCCTTTGGGTACCTCGGGCATTAACCGGCTAAATAGCGGCGTCAGGCCTAGTGTTAATAAATGGATAAAACCGCTCTTTTCGCCGATGCGCATGATGCCGAGCCACAAGGCCAGCACCCCGGTCAATCCTAAGGCTATTTCAAACGCCGATTTGGACAGCGCAAACATGGCTTCCATGATTTGCGCAAAAACCTGCTGGTCGCCCAAGAAAATCGATTTGAACAGCGCGGTGCAAAAGGCAGCGAGGAAAAAGCAGATCCAGATGATGTTTAGCACGAGAGAGGCTTTAAATTAAGGGTGCGGCTTAGGAGGGGTAATTGTCTTATTTTGCGGCTCAAAGGGATACAAAAACTCACCGATAAAGTCTGCAAGGACGGCTGGCTCGGTCAACAAATTATCGGCCAGCGGATCCAACCCCGGTGGGTATAGCGAGGTAAAATCAACGTTGACACCCTGTTCATTTGAGGCGTTTCTCAATTCGCTGACCAATACAATAGGCTCCCGCCCTTGCTGTGCGGCCTTGCTATCCTGTTCAAACGCGCCTTGTCTGTACTCCCACATAAACAGCGCAACGTTGGCTAACAGCACTAGAAAAAACAAAACCTTCATGCATGCCCCTCCAGAGTGCACAGTAATCCCCGCAGCACCAAATCCCGATCAACGATACAGGCTCTGCCAAGCTGTCCGGCGATAAGTTCGGCATCGCCACCGGTTAAAATCAGCTGTATTGTTGCGGGTTGTTTTGCCAGCACATGCTCAATCAAGCCAATGGCCGCCGTTAGGGTGCCGCTGTAGATTGCGGCCTCGGTATAACTGGCCAGACCAAACACATAGCCTGTTTCGCTAAATGGCAGCGCCTCAGTTCCATGCACCAACGATTTTTTCATTAGCATCAATCCAGGGCTAATCAGGCCGCCTTGATGCCTACCATCGGCATCGATTAAATCCACAGTAATGGCCGTTCCGCAATCGACTATACAGGTGGCCTTCTGATATTGCTGCCAAACGGCAACTAATGCTAACCAGCGGTCAACGCCCAGCTTTTCCGGCTGCTGATAGGCGTTGGTCACGCCAAACGCCAGAGCTTGAGATTTAACCAGGACAATATCCACATCCAGCCAAAGCTGATGCGCTACCGATTGCACCAGTTCGAGCAGCGGAGTTGCGCTGACACAGGAAAGCGCAATCCGTCTGGGCCGGTAGTTCCCTTGCCAAAGCTTAACCAGTTCCTCACGATTAATCCTGATATTATCCAAAGGCTTGCCGACAAAAATTTGGCCTCCGGTCGTAACCGCCCACTTTAGCCGGGTATTGCCCATATCGATCAGCAGATTCATTGCAGTGCCGAATCGCTAAAACTGACTTCACCGGAGGCAAAGGTCTGTACGCTGCCGTCCGGGCGCTGAATCAACAACATGCCGTTATCGTCGATGCCCTGCACGACGCCTTCAAATTGTTGCTGGCCGATAAACAAGGTCGCGGACTTTCCGCTCAGGCAATCATAATCGCGCCATTCGTCGAGATGGGCTTTAATGCCGACACCTTCATACTCGGCAATGGCAGGCAACAGATGATTTAACAAGGAGCCTGCCAATTTGTTCCTGAGTAAGCGGTTTTGCCCGGTGATTTTGCTCAAATCCGTCCAGGCCTGGGTAATGCTTTGAGCTTCCGATTCCGGCAAAAACAAATTCAATCCCAAACCGATAACGGCGCTGCACGGGCCATCGGTCTCACCCGAAACTTCCACCAGAATACCACCCAGTTTTTTACCCTGACTGTAAATGTCGTTTGGCCATTTAAGGCCTATATCAACTATTTGATGCTGTTTCAAAGCCCTGATCACCGCCACGCCGACAGCCAAACTTAAGCCTGAAATGGCGGCTGGCCCTTGCTGAAAGCGCCAGAGTATCGACAAGTAAATATTGCGTCCGTAAGGCGAAACCCATTGCCGCCCTCGCCTGCCTTTACCGGCCGTTTGATATTCGGCAAAACAGACCGTGCCTGACTGCGCATTATTTTGGGCGCGTTCCACCAAATAGCGGTTGGTGGAATCGATTTGATCGTGAATTTCCAGCGATGAAATTAATGCGTCGGCTTGGTCGTTAATCGCTTCGTTGATTTTTGCTGCGGCCAATAACTCCAGAGAGTTATCCAGCCGGTAGCCTTTACCGCTGACCGCCGAGTGCGGGAGACCCAATTCAGCCAAACCGTTCAGCTGTTTCCAGACCGCCGAACGGCTGATACCCAGCTCAACGGCCAACTCGGTGCCGGAATGAAACTCTCCGTCAGCCAGCAGGGTAAGGATTCTTTTTTGCTTATCTGAAATATTCACAGGCCGCTCAAGATGTATTGCTATCCGGTTTTTTGTCCCTGATCTGTTGCAATTGCTTTTTGACCACATACTTGATCAGCAATTCCCTATCATCATCCTTCATATTGATAAAATCAACCCCAACAAGATAAGGGGGCAGACTATCGTCTGACTCAGTGTTGCTGCAATGAACAACCTTGCCGTAAGTCATGATAACCGCCATGCCGGATACCAGCAACAGCTTGATTTCCAGGTAATCGCCTTGTTTCAGCTGCTCTTCACAATTAAAAGCTATACCGGTTGCGCTAACATTAACGTTGCGGGTCTCGCTTTCATTGACTGGAGTAGCCTGCATCATGATAGCCTGGGCAAGAAGATCGATTTTAGTGTCAATCAACTTTAAGTAATTCACCACCTCCGGCTGAATTTTTTCCAACCGGTTCAGCAGCAACGTCGACTCCTGCTAGACCATTTCTAGCGCCGTAGACAATGAACAGTTATTCAAAATATTATCGGAAATATGGTGCGGTTCGGTCACCAATTTTTCATCTATTTTTTTGTAAAAAAGATTCACTTCATCATCAATTCGGAAAAAACCTCTTCGATCTTCAGCTATCGTCCTATTGATTTTATCCATAATCTACAACCTCTAAAATTTCCATCGTGCTGATTCAATTAATGATAATCCATAATAAATGTAATGCTTCAAACCCAATCTGACGGCTTCAAAAATAATCTCAATTGAATATACCGCTGAATGACCAGTTCCGAACCAATTACAACGCCGAAAGGTTTGGTCAGCTTGTATCACAAAAACCAATGTTAGGGGCCTTTGCCAATCCTGAAATGTAGCTGGTAACGGGGATTGGGTATTCAAATTAATTAAACATAGCATGAAGCGTTGCGAGATAATTTGTGACTAAATCGTCGCCTTCGACTGGAGCCCATGGTGCTTGCTCTTCAGCTTCAATTGGAATAAATGGCCCGGCTTTAGCTTCAAAGAACACAGTTCCATTTTGCAGTGCGAGTACCGTGTGAAAAGTACCGTAAGAAATATCAACGCCAATAGTCTCACTACCTGCTTCTAATATTAGCTTTTGCTCAACGTTACCTGTCGAGTCGAAAACTATTATGCCCAGTTTGCCAGAAAGACAAATTATAGTTTCCCCTTTATTTGGGTCATTATGCTTGTGTGGCATAACATATGAATTTGATTCCATAGCATTTAATAATCGGTGCGCTTTAGCTTCACTATTTTCATGAAAATTGTGGTTCTTACGACGGCGCGGCAGTACTACGGCCTCCATACTAAGCTTTTTGAGCAGTTGCTGATTGATGGGAGTAATCATACGTTTTTGATCCTATCTTCCCTTGTGGATTAATTAAGATTCCAAAAGATTCACTATATCACTTCTCGGCATCCATCCACAGCGAATGCGCTTAACCTTATGGATTTTAGCGACTTAAAACATTTGACCAAACGGTTAAGCGGCCGTCAGCTAATGGCTGATTGAGGTTATTCGCTGTCAGAATTAGCTCCGATTATTTTTTAAATATTGTCAGTCTAGCAGCGAATCACAAACCCATCATCAAACTGCCGCCATGCCTTTTCAGCCAGAGTCTTCGGCTTTGATAATCCGGCAGATGCTCGGCGACCAACGCCCAAAAACGGGGGGAGTGGTTCCTGACCTTGATATGACAAAGCTCGTGCACCACCACGTATTCCATGACTTCGGGCGGAGCTATGATTAACAGCCAATTGATGTTGATGTCGTTATTAATGCCGCAGCTGCCCCACCGGCTTTTTTGGGTTTTGATTTTAATGGTCTGGGGAAACAACTGCTTTTTTACCGCATGTTGTTGAACCAGTCGCTCTACCTGGATTTTGGATTCCTTTTTCATCCAGCGGATTAATGCCTCTTTTATCTCGGCGCTGTGCTCTTTAATCATCAAGGCATCGGGAACATGAGCGATAAATTCCTCGCTGAATTCAATTTTTATCCTTTTTAATTTTGTCGGCTTTACTGCCAACTTATGCGTTACCCCTTGATAAGGAATTTCTACGCCATGCCCATAAACAGCTGGAGCCAAGTTTTTATGTTGCCTGCTTTTGGCGGCAATTTTAGCCAAGGCCTGGACTATCCACTGTTGCTTGGACTGAACGAATTGATGAATTTGATACTCGGCGACTTTTATTGGCGCGACCACTTCGACTTTACCGGGCGTTACAATGATACGAGTCTGCGTGGCCCGCAAACTGCGCCGAATTTGGTAGGAAAATGCTGGATTTGTAATGACGGTTCTCTAGTTACTGGGAGCGTAGGATGGTGCCGCGCTTAAGCCTATTCATCCTGGTTAATCATGTGGGTTGCCAGTTGCTGCAACGCCTGGGTTAAATTTTCCCTGAAAATCGCGACCATGCTCACTTCATCCAATGCTTTATTCATGCACAACATCCACTGGTCTCTTGCGGCCTCGTCTATCGCAAAGGGGAAATGCCGCTGCCGCAATCTTGGATGTCCGTATTCCTGAATAAACAAATCGGGGCCGCCCAGCCAGCCGGACAAAAACTTGAACAACTTATCATGCGCCGACGACAAATCCGCCGCATGCATGGCTCTAATTCCGGCGGCTTCCGGCAAGGTGCCCATAAAATAATAAAACCGCTCAACCAGACTGCGTATTGCCGCCTCTCCGCCTATGTGATCATACGGTGTTAATTGTTTGTTTTCTGTCATAATCAGGCGTCCTGAAAAATCATTTTTTCAACAATCCGGTATTCTACTAAATATTCTTACCTACTACCGTCAAACTCTTGTAAAATTCGGAAGACTATCCGCTCTGTTAACCATTTATTTTTGAGGAGTCTAAACTAATATGAGACTAAATACCGCTATTCCGCGTTCGGAAGCCAGTATTCTGGCAACCAACAAGGTACTGAGAAATACCTATTTATTATTATCGATGACGTTGATTTTCAGCGCGATCACCGCAGGCGCTGCAATGATGCTGAATCTGCCGCATTTTGGCCCTGTTATTACACTGGTTGGCTATTTCGGCCTGCTGTTCTTGACCACAAAATTCAGCAACAGCAGTCTAGGGCTGGTTTTTGTTTTTGCCTTGACCGGCTTTATGGGACTGACGCTCGGCCCTATTTTAACGATGTACATTAAGGTCTTCAGCAATGGTTCCGAACTGGTCATGACCGCATTAGGCGGCACCGGCGTGATTTTCCTGGGGCTTTCAGGCTACGCTTTAACAACGCGCAAAGATTTCAGCTTTATGGGCGGTTTCCTGATGGTCGGCGTGCTGGTCGCATTCCTGGCGGGCCTGGGCGCGATGTTTTTCGCTATTCCGGCTTTATCGCTGGCGGTATCGGCCATGTTTATTCTGCTGATGTCCGGTATGATCTTATACCAGACTAGTGAAATCATCCACGGCGGCGAAACCAACTATATTTTGGCGACTGTTTCTTTATACGTCACCATCTACAACCTGTTCTTAAGCTTGTTGCAGTTGCTGGGCGTTTTCAGCGGCGAAGACTAAAGGTCTTCCCCCGCATTAAAAAAGCCCGGCTAACCTACGTTATGCCGGGCTTTTTTTTTTGCGTTGCCCTTTCACGAACCCGTTTTAGAGCCGTGCAATCGAATCAATAAAGCCGCCTCATCATGGCTTAATCCTGAATTTTGCATCAATTCATTAACGCTGGCCCCGCTTTTTACTTTACGTATGTCGATGCTGTACGGATGATCTGGCTGGTCATTGTGCTCGGTGTCGGCAATCTTTGCCGCCAGATCATCGATCTGTCCGTCGGCAACGGCGATACGGTTACCCACGGTAGCTATCCGATCATCCACGGTGGCTATTCGGCTATCTACCGTCAAAGCGGCAGAACACAAACCGGCAATATCGTTACTGTTGCTGTGAACAATGCCGTTAAGCACCTGATAATCGCGTTTAAGCTTCAGCTGGATGCGCACCAACCAAAAAAGCGCAATCAGCATGACCACAATCGTCACGCCTTCAATAATTAGGGCTATCAGAAAAAGATTATTCATCAAACAATTTCATCTATATGTTGTATGGGTTCAGCATCGTGTTCCTGCACTTCCGGCTTTTTTTTACGCTGCCGATTTTCCGGGCGATTGTCATCCCTTTTAATTTTCTTGGGTTTTATGACTGGTGCATAAGGTAATACAGGATGTATTTCCAGCATACCGACCTCCTCTGACTGACATTAGCGCGAACAATAATTTCTGTTAATAATAGCAGGCATTTTGTTTTTTGCTAATCAAATCAGCATCATGGTTGAACGCCAACCGGCGCTGTCGGCGCCAAATTCAATAATTTGGCGCGCTCTTCATCATTAGCGCCATAACGGGAAAAAGCCTGCGCCATTAATACCAGCACCACCCGCCTGTTGTTAAATCGCCCCGTCTCTATCGCGTTATCGCCAATGGGGTGAAATTCGCCATAACCGATAGCTGATAATCGGGGGGGATTAATACCCTCCTTGACCAACTCGTGTACGACGCTGGTCGCACGGGCGGATGACAAATCCCAGTTCGACCTGAATTTTGCGTTATCGATAGGGACATTATCGGTATGCCCTTCAATATTGATCATGTTGGGCAACGGATTAATCACTTCGGCAATCTTTTTTAGCACCGGCAGCGCTTTTTTGGATAATTCCGCTTCACCACTCAAGAACAGCATTTCGCTATTCATTTCCAACTCTATCCAATAGTCATTTTTCTTAACTGAAACCAGCTTGTCATCGATAAAAGGCGCTAAAACCTGTTCGAATTTATCGGACACCTCGCCCAACTGCTGTCTTTCTTTTAATATTTCCTCACTTAATTCCCTCCTTTTTTCAACGTCCGCCGTTGCAGGACTTTCTAAAGGAATGGGCTGTATAGTCGTCGGCGCAGTGCCTATCGGAATAAGGTCATGCTCATTGCTTGGTTGCTCTTCTTTTGAAAATGCTTCGCCTAATGCATCGGACAAGGTCTTGTACTTGCCTTCATTAACCGAAGAGATTGCATACATGACCACAAAAAAGGCAAACAACAAGGTAATGAAATCGGCGTAAGACACCATCCATCGGTCATGATTATGGGTGTTTGCTATAGATCTTTTCCTGCGCCTCGCCATAGCCTAGTCTTTATCTTTGCGCGTCATGCAGATAGCCGCCCAGCTTCATCTTGATATTTCTGGGGTTTTCTCCATCGGCAATAGCGATAACACCTTCAATCAGAATTTCCCTGACTTGCGTCAATGCCAGCACATGGTTTTTTAACTTATTGGCAACCGGCAAAAACACCAGATTGGCGGAACCCACCCCATAGATGGTCGCGACAAAAGCCGTTGCTATCCCTTGCCCCAAAAGCTCCGGGTTAGTCAGGTTCTGCATCACATGAATCAAGCCCATTACCGCGCCAAGTATGCCGATGGTCGGCGCATAACCGCCCATCGCCTCATACAATCCTGCCGCCTGTAGGCCCATATCTTCCTTGGAGTACATATCCAGCTCCAATATGCCACGTATGGCATGAGCATCATTCCCGTCTATTAACAACTGCAAGCCTTTTTTTATAAACAGATCGTCTTCTTCAGGCAGTGCATTTTCAAGACCTAGCAATCCATCCTTTCGCGCCAGCTGGCTCCAGTAAATCACCTTGTCAATTTGCGCCGAAAGGCTCATCTCTTTTGGCATTATCACCCACGAAAGCATTTTCATGCTTCTGACAAAAATGACGAGCGGGAATTGCAAAAGCGTTGCCCCGAGGGTACCCCCAAATACGATAACCAGGGCTGGCACATTAAGCAGCGAGCTGATGTCGCCGCCATCCAGCACGACTCCCAATAAAATCGCACCGACGCCCACCAAAATACCTGTGATGCTTAAAATATCCATTATTCAGTTTTTAGGTTGTCGGCTAATAACTTTCAATCATCTGTCCATGCAGACAGCCTTGAACGCAACCTCAACACGGCCTGAGTACTGATTTGGCTAACCCTGGATTCACTGATATTCAAAACTTCACCGATTTCGCGCAAATTAAGCTCTTCATCATAATAAAGCGATACGACCAGCCGCTCACGTTCAGGCAAGCCCATGATCGCGTTTGCCAATGCCTGTTGAAAACCTTCGCGACTTAAGCTATCTATCGGCCCTTCTTCCTGATCCAAAGCGTCATCAAGATAATGATCGCCATCTTCCGCTAATTCTTCGACACTGAATACGCGGCAGCAGCTTGAATCCTGAAGAATCTGATTATATTCATCCATGGCTATGCCTAAATGCTCAGCCACATCGATGTCCCGTGCCTCGTGCCCGGTTTTATTTTCGATGGTGCGTATGGCCTCGGAAACCATACGTGATTTTTTATGCACTGAACGGGGCGTCCAGTCGCTACGCCTGATCTCATCAAGCATGGAACCCCGAATCCGAATACCGGCATAGGTGTCGAAACTGGCTCCCTGCGAGGCGTCATAATTCTTGATTGCCTCTAGCAAGCCCAACATCCCGGCTTGAATCAAATCATCGACTTGAACGGAATCAGGCAGCCGGTTCAACAAATGGTAGGCAATGCGCTTAACTAACGGTGCATGCTGCATGACACGTTCATCCGTGCCTCCAGCTTGTACCGCAGTGTACATTGCCACACCACTCATGCAACATCCTTTTGGGAACCGTATTGGATCATTCTTTCAATAAAAAACTCAATGTAACCGCCCGCTTGGGATTTCAGCGGCCAGCTGTCAATTCTTGCAGCTATCGTTTTCAGTGCCAGCGCTGCTTTGCTTCTGGGGAAGCCTATAACAACCGGCGATTGTTTTTGAACTGATTTGCGCAAATATTCGTCATAAGGCACTGCACCGGCATACTTCAGGGTAACATCCAGGTAACGATCCGTTACCTTACTTAATTTCTGGAATAGCGCATGGCCCTGCTGAGCGGTTTGAACCATATTGGTTATCACATGGAACTTGGACAAGCCGTAATCCCTGTTAAGCAACTTGATAAACGCATACGCATCGGTTAACGAGGTCGGTTCATCGCAAACAACGACAATAATTTCCTGACAGGCTCTGGCAAAATTGACCACGCTAGCCGATATACCGGCCGCTGTATCGACAATCAAGACATCGACATCTTGATCGATCTCACTAAAAGCGTGAATCACAGAAGCCTGCTCTAACGTGGTCAGTTCAGACATTTTCTGAATACCCGACGCTCCAGGAATCACTCTCAAACCAGAAGGGCCTTCAATCATGATTTCATCTAAGGTCTTTTCCCCTGACAGCACATGGGAAAGGTTGAACTGGGGGTAAACACCCAACAAAATATCGACATTAGCCAAGCCCATGTCGGCATCCAATAACACCACCTTCTGCCCCATTTGCGACATGGCGATGCCGATGTTAACCGACACATTTGTTTTGCCTACGCCACCCTTGCCGCTGGTGACTGCGATAACCCGAACAGGTTTAGTTTTATTCATTTTTCTTATCCCCGCTGCCTGATCAGGTTGCTTATGCATAGCCTTGCGCCAGCCAAGCTTCGTTGTTTGCATCATTATAGTCGCTTTCCTGATCCAGCTCAGCCACACATTGTGCGATTAACGTCCGGGCGCAAGGGCTATGCATATCTTCAGGTACTTGCTGACCGTCGGTAATAAAAGACAGCGGTAGATTATGCTCTATAATCGAAGAGATTGCCGAACCTATTGTTACTGCTTCATCAAGTTTAGTCAAAATACTCGCTTGCGGCTCAAAAACTTGAAAAGCTCTGATGATTTCATTCATAGCCTTGTATTCAGTCGCCGCCGACATCACCAGATAGGATTTAATGTCTTGTCCGCTTTGTTGCAGGGTATCAATCTGCTCGTCCAGCTTCATATCGCGTTGACTCATGCCGGCAGTATCAATCAAAATAAGCCGTTTGTCAGCAAAGCCATTAATAAGATTGCACAACTCAGCGGCGCTGGAAGCCACCCGTACAGGAACGCCCAGTATCCGTCCATAAGTGCTCAATTGCTCATGAGCGCCAATCCGGTAATTATCGGTAGTAATCAAGGCAACTTGTCTTGGCCCGTGCTTTAAAATGAACTTGGCCGCCAACTTGGCAATAGTGGTGGTTTTTCCTACGCCGGTAGGCCCTACCAAAGCGACAATGCCGCCGTGCTGTAACAAATCATCGTCAGCGATAGGCAGCACTTTAGTCAGCAGTTCTTGCGCTTGGGCAAAAACAAGTTCAGGATCGGAATGGTTAGCAAAACGATCGGCAATTTTAACGCTCAGTTTTCTTGAAATACTCATGCCTGCCAAACGTTGCAGCAAGTCAGCTCTGACCGGATTAGTTTGCGAGTTATGCGCCCAACTGACGCTGGACAGTTTAGAGTCCATCGCAGCCCTTAAGGATTTAAGTTCCTTGCTCATTTCCATGAGTAAATTATCCGCTGGAGCTTCCTTTTTTTCCGCAGGTTTATTTGCCTGGTAGTAAGGCCGCTCTTTTATGGCTGAAGCCACCGGACTTTTGGTGGGTCTTGTCGAACTATTAGCGGCTTTTGCCGTTACTGTTTCCAAATTTCCGCGTAAATGTACTTTTTCTGCATAGCCCACATACTGGTCAATATTCCGGCGACCGCCAGGGATGGTGGAAGTGTCGGAATCGGCAGGGAACCGATTCGACCGGCCGCTAGGAACGGCGGACGCTTCGCTATCGGTAAGGAAACGATGCGCCCGACTGCCAGCGCTGGAGGAAGTGTCGCGATCAACAGGCAAACGAGGCGAACGCTCTGAAGGGCGATCAGCTACAAAACCATCCACATGTTGTTTTCTTGAGCTGCTAAGTACATGCAAACGATTCTTGTCCGCTTCAAAATCAGGTAAATCCATCTTCTTGGTTTCTCCCTGAGAAGACTGTTGTTCTGCCGCCTGTTTTTGCAACTTGCTCTGAATTAACTGCTCGTCAAAATCACGCGCTGCGACAATCTCGACACCGCCGTCAACCGACTTGTTTGACATGATGACTGCATCCGCACCCAATTCTTCTTTAACCATTCGCATGGCTTGGCGTATGTCTGGAGCAAAAAACCTTTTAATTTTCATAATTTAGCCTCATGTACTATGTTCGTCGCCCGACAGTTGAAACCACTTTGATCTGACGATCAGCAGGTATTTCATTGTATGCCAAGACATGTAAACCGGGAATGGAATGGCGAACGAATCGAGATAACCAAGGACGGATATAAGAAGAAACCAGCAGCACCGCCGTTTGTCCTTCCATTTCCATTTTTTGCATACTTTCCTGTAGTGATGTATGCATTTGTTCTGCTAACCCTGGTTCGATCCCGACACCGCTTTCGCCTGCCGTTTGTAAAGACTTATGCAACAACTGTTCCAACTCGTGATCCAACGTAATAACTGGCAATTCATCCTGCATCCCACTGATTTCATGGATAATTAATCGACCCAATGAAGCACGCACCGCTGACGTCAAGATGTCGGGATCTTGACTTTTGACCCCATACTCCGCCAAAGTTTCGACGATACTGCGCATATCCCGGATAGGAACGTGTTCTTGCAACAGGTTTTGCAAGACCTTGACCACCACGCCCAACGGCAAGGTTTTCGGCACCAGATCCTCGACCAACTTGGGCGCAGACTTAGCCAGATTATCAAGTATTTTGTGTGCCTCTTCATATCCGAACAACTCATGGGCATGCGACTGCAACAGGTGACTCAGATGCGTCGCCACCACCGTTCCAGGATCAACCACGGTGTAACCCAGCGTTTGCGCATGCTCTTTCTGGCTGGGCTCTATCCACACGGCATCCAGGCCAAAGGCAGGATCCTTACAGGTATTGCCCTTCAAGGTACCAAAAACACGCCCCGGATTAATCGCCATCTCCATATCCGGCATAATTTCGGATTCACCTACGGTCACGCCCATCAGCGAAATCCGGTAGGCGGTCGGACTTAAATCCAGGTTATCCCGGATATGCACAGATGGAATCAAAAAACCCAAATCCTGGGACAGTTTTTTTCGCACGCCTTTGATACGAACCATCAGCTGTCCGCCTTGGTTCTTGTCCACCAACGGAATGAGTCGATAACCCACTTCCAGACCGACCACATCCACCGACATCACATCATCCCAGCCCAACTCTTTGGTCTCAAGTGCGGGTGCATTTTGGGCCAGCTCCTGCGGATAATCGATGTCAACCAGATCTGCGTCTTTATGCTTTTTCTCAATTAAATAGGCGGAACCGGCTAACACCGAAGCCAGCAAGATAAAGACCAGATTCGGCATGCCTGGAATAATACCCAGCGCGCCTACCACCGCTGCGGTAACCGTCAAGGCTTTGGGGTTGGCAAATAACTGCGCGGTAACCTGTTGTCCGATATTTTCGCCAGTGCTGCCGACCTTGGTGACAACCAGCGCGGATGCTACAGACAATAACAAGGAAGGAATTTGCGCGACCAAGCCATCGCCAATGGACAGCAATACATAAATCCTTCCAGCATCAGCAAAACTCAAATCATGTTGAAGCACGCCTATGGCCAAGCCGCCAATCATATTGACAAATAAAATGATAATCCCGGCTATCGCATCGCCCCGGACAAATTTACTCGCGCCGTCCATAGAACCATAAAAATCCGCTTCGGTAGCCACTTCGGCGCGCCGCTCACGCGCTTCATCCTGGGTCAGCAAGCCGGCGTTCAAGTCCGCGTCAATGGCCATTTGTTTGCCCGGCATCGCATCCAGCGTAAACCTCGCACCGACTTCCGCAATCCGGCCTGCACCTTTGGTCACAACCATGAAATTAATGATGACGAGTATGCTAAAAACTACCAGACCCACGGCAAAATTACCGCCGATAACAAAAGCGCCGAAGGCTTCAATCACCTTACCGGCCGCATCGCCGCCCTTATGCCCTTCAATCAATACGATACGTGTCGAAGCCACGTTTAGCGCTAAACGCAATATGGTCGCAAGTAGGATAACGCTTGGAAATGATGCGAATTCCAGAGGTTTAAGCGTGTAAACAACGACTAACAGGATGATTAACGAGAAGGCGATATTAAAGGTGAACAGCAGATCGAGCAAGAATGCCGGTAACGGTAATATCAGCATGGATAGAACCATGACGATAACTAATGGCGCACCTAACTCGGCTTTGCCCA
>JANYKK010000003.1 GCA_025361585.1 Methylobacter sp.
CAGGTTATTGTTTGCATCCGGGTGGTCGGGCTGAACTTGCAAAATTGCGCGGTAAAGCTCTTCGGCTTCTTGCAGTTGACCTTGTGTATGGTGAGCTACCGCTTGGTGTAGGGCTTGGTCAATGGTCAATGTGTTAGTCATGATTTATTTCATACTGAAAGAAAAAAAGGTATCATTTTGGATGCCATATAACCATTTGATTATAAAATTTGCACTTCAAAATTCGGTTTTTAAAACCTTCTCGGCACACCGTTACGCAGCTCCTGCATTGCTCTACTTTCTACGTCCTTGCAAGTCGTTCAGCAGGAGAGGGAAATAAGTGACTTGGAGTGCAATTAAGTATATCTCATTAGGATGCACCAAAAGCAGACTCGACTAATTTCATTGATTCTGTCTAAGTTTAGGCAACCTATGGATTTTGTCCACTATCAGCCCAATTGCACGAAAAAATATCAGCAGGCATTTCTTTAGTCCGCCTGCTTAGGCGAGCATTGTATCGACTGCCATGATAAGAATCAATTGCTTGCCTTTTTAAGGGGAGAGTACAAACACCAAAAGTAGGCGCTTTACGACTTCATGGCCAGATGTTTTGCCTCCATGAAAAATCTGCAATTCCCCATATATCCCTATAAGATTATGCAGGAGTAGCATGCGGTGCGCTTAGGCAAAGCTTTGTACACTGCTTCATACTGTCTTCAATATTTAACGGTGCCTTAGCCCATAAAAAGAGCCATAGATACTGCGAAACCAGTCGCTAAGTGTTTATACTAATTTAACGGGCGACCTCTTTCCTATACCTTGATGTTAAATGTAGCTCAAAGGCGGAATCGCTTCACCTGTGCGCGGGGGCTTTCTTTTTAACCTAGGTTAAAAATAGTTTCACCACGTTGCAAAAATCATGATCTAAACTTGTGCCATAATAATAAATATCAATTGAACGAGGTAAGTCCAAATGAAAACGACGACTGATTTACAACGCCGCAAACTCTTAAAATATACCGCAATCGGTATCGCCGGAGCGGTCACTTACCCGAGCTGGACGCAGGCGGCAGGCGAGCTTGTCAGGGTCAATAAACCGTCTACCGATTTTCTTCCCGATGTTGAGATTGAACTGACCATGAACACGGCCGAGGCAGCCATTTTAAAGGGCGAGAAAACCCGCGTCTGGAAAATCACCGGCAAGGTCATCAAGGGCGATTCAGGGGTACTCGATAATAATGAAGGCACTTATCTGGCCCCTACTCTAAGCTTTAAAAAAGGCCAAAAAGTCAGGCTGATTCTTAATAATGATTTACCGGCGCAATCGATTCTGCACTGGCACGGCCTACATGTACCGGCCAACATGGACGGCAATCCCATGTATGCAATCAATCGCGGCGAAACCTATATCTATGAATTCGAGATACTCAACCGGGCGGGCACCTACTTTTATCACTCCCATGCCCACGGCGTTACCGCCAGACAGGTCTATTCCGGCTTAGCGGGTCTGTTCATCGTCAGCGACGATCAGGAACAGGCGCTGCATTTGCCGAGCGGCAACCTGGATGTGCCGCTGGTGATCCAGGATCGCAGTTTTGACGGCCAAAATCAGTTGGTTTATTCGGCTAACATGATGCAACGCATGCAGGGCTTTTTGGGCGACCAAATCCTGGTCAACGGCCGACCTGACTTTGCGTTGCCGGTGGCGACGCGCGCCTATCGGCTCCGGCTGGTAAACGGCTCTAATTCCCGTATTTATAAACTCGCCTGGGATGACGGCACACCTATGACCGTCATTGGCGTTGATGGCGGCTTGCTGGAAAAGCCCGAACAACATGCTTATGTGATGCTAGCGCCGGGACAGCGGCGGGAGTTATGGGTGGACTTTAGCAAACGAGAAATAGGCGCCGAACTGACCTTACGCAGTCTCCAGTTCGACATCGACATGCACAGCGGCATGGGCATGATGGGTCACGGCATGATGGGTCACGGGCACGGCATGATGGGCGGCATGATGTCGGCCAGCTCTCTTACTTTGGGATCGGACTACCCGATCTTGAAAATCCGGGTTGCCAAAAAAGAGCAAGGCGACAATACCTTGCCGAAGACGTTGACTCCGATCGCCGAACTGCATGCCAAGAACGCTGCCAATGCGGGCAAGCCGAAAACCATCGCCTTATCCATGGCACACATGTCAGCACTGCTTAATGGCCGTTCTTATAAAATGGACGACATTCAGCCGGATGAAATCATTCCGGTCAACAGCCTGCAATTGATCGAGTTCGATAACGGTTTTGACGGCGGCATGCACGGCATGATGGATATGCCGCATCCGATGCATTTGCATGGCGAACAGTTTCAAATCGTCAAGAGGGAAGTAAGCGCGCATGTGACCGATAACTACGCCACCGTCTCATCAGGATTGATAAATAGCGGCTGGCAGGATACGGTGCTGGTGATGCCGGGCGAAAAGGTCACCATATTAAAACCGTTTAACGATTTTAAAGGCCTGTTCATGTACCACTGCCACAATCTGGAACACGAGGATATGGGCATGATGCGGGATTTTCTAATTAAATAAATCTAAACCACGCCACAAAGTGTTTGATCCGTAGCATCCAGAGTTCTCACTAATCCGGCCTTCAAGTGCTTAGGCTCAGGGATTGCTACGCACTATTACGTTTGATGTAATAAACTTATTCCGCCTTCTGGATCCAGAACTGGTACATACCGCCGAAGGTGTCAGGGTTTTCGTTCTCAAATATCTGCCACTGGTCTAGGTTAGTAGCAGCATGATCATCAGGGAAACGCCGCTTATAGTCATGAATCCCTTCGGCATCAATTTCAAAGCCAAGAAACACCAAATCGTTTTCCTTGAGAAACGCATCAATCCCTGTCAGCGTCATGCGGTGTTCCTGAACATGAAAAAGTAAATCACGACAGGCACTGGTGCTAAAGAAATCCGGTGATTTTAAAGTGGTTCCAAAATCTTCGCTTTTATCTAAATCTATCAATTCCTGGCGGCACTGTCGAATTTCATTGGCTGTCGCCCCATACCCCTGTTCGGCAATGAAAGATCGTACACGAACGACATCTCGCCGTGCCACCTCGCTATAAAAACCGAGTCTCATGAATCCGCCTGGACGAAGCAGAGATAAAAGTACCCGCCATCCAGCCCATGGGTCAGCAAGGTGATGCAGCACCCCGCAAGATTCAATAACATCGAAGCTTCGACCCAGTGAACCTAGCTTTAGCAGGTCAGCTTGGGCATACTCAATTGACGTCAATCCCAGTTCCTGGGTTTTCCGCTTAGCATAGCCAAGACTGCTTATACTTAGATCGACAGCCAGCACCCGTGCACTCTGGAATCGCTGAGCCTCTACAATTGGATGGTGGCCGGTACCGCAACCGGCAATCAGCATGTCAAGGTAATCGCGCTTGCCTAGCGGTTGAAAAGTTGCCAAAGGGAATAAACTGCGAAGCACAAGGTCAACGGCTAACGGCTTACCGACTGGGGTTCTTATCCAACGTGGATAAGGATTTTCCTCGTATTGCTTCTGAACCAACAGTGACACTTCATTCTCAATATCAGTCAACCGAGAAATTGTGCGGCGTAATTGTTGCTCTTCCTCTGGCTCACGAATCTGCTGCACTAACACGGAGGCAACCTCCTCAGTCCATGGCATTTCCAAAAGCCGTGTTGCAAGCGCGAGAGAATAAAGCGGGAAGTAGGCTGCTACGGCAAGAGGCCAGAGAATTGGCACCTGAGCCTTGGCTTCCAGCGCCTCAATTAATGAATCTTTTAGGTTACTTGCCTTCTGGATTTCTTCATCGGTATATGAAAACACGTATTCATTGATGAAGCACTGCTGCGCTAATCCGCTATAGAATTTCAAGGCTACGCCAACATCGCTATCTGAAGCTGTCATGCCAATGGCAGTTTCCAGCAGAGAACGCCGCGCCATAGTCAAAAATCGCTCCATCCCAATATCGTTGATTGGTACTGAATTGAGCAGGGTGCATAGCAACAAATCCGATGCAATTGTGCTGAGCCCATCTGTCCCGAACAGGTCTTGCGCAGAAAGTCGTAAAGGCCAAGCCTCAACAGCACGCGTTACGCATCTCCCGATGTTCGGATCGAGCATGATGAGCCTGATACTGACCCGTGTCAGTTGGGCGAAATTCTCCCACGGTTCAGCCAAAGCGCGAACTATGTATTCTCGAGTCTCACTGTCATTACTCGTGAAATTCAGATTTTTGACACACGCAATAAATATGCGTTTAGCTTCATCTGTTCCTTTGATTCGCAGGGATCGTTTGATGCTGTCCCATGCCATTACCTGATTACCTTGCTTATTGAAAAGAAAAGCAAGATTGCTGTGCGCCATGACTAAATCGGGTTTTAACTCCAACGCCCTGCGAAAGCTTGCCGCGGCATCATCGAGTTGCCCGAGGTCTAGCAAGGCACTGCCCAAGTTGTTATGCGCCATGGCTAAGTCGGGTTTGAACTCCAACGCCCTGCGAAAGCTTGCCGCGGCATCATCGAGCTGCCTGAGGCCTAGTAGAGCGCTGCCCAGATTGTTGTGCGCCTCGGCGTAATCGGGTTTGAACTCCAGCGCCCTGCGAAGGCTTGCCACGGCATTATCAAGTTGCTCGAGGTTTAGCAGAGCGCTACCCAGATTATTGTGTGCCTCGGCATAATCGGGTTTGAGCTCCAGCGCCCTGCGACAGCTTGCCACAGCATCATCAAGTTGCCCGAGGTCTAGCAAAGCGCTGCCCAGGTTGTTGTACGCCTCGGCGTAATCGGGTTTAAATTCCAACGCCCTGCGATAGCTTGCCACGGCATCATCAAGTTGCCCAAGGTCTTTCAGGGTGCTGCCCAGATTGTTGTGCGCCTCAGCATCATTGGGCAAAAGTTTTGCTGCCTTTTGCATAGCGGGCAAGGCATTTTTCCCTTGTGCCTGAAGAGCAGCACCCAATGCCATCCAGACAAATCCAGAAGCAGGATGTTGTTCAACCAGTAAGAGTGCCTGACTTTCCAGTTCAACATGATTACCGGCATTAAATAAGGCGACAAGCTGATTGATTTCGACGTGTGTCGGCTCCGGCTCTCCTTTCGCGGGAGTAGTCGACACGACCAAGTTCGGTTCAAATTTACCCAGGCAACATTTTTTGAATTTTTTCCCACTGCCGCATGGGCACGGGGAGTTTCTTTCTGGCTTCATGCTTAACTTCTCATAACAGTACAGGCATGCATAATGCCGTTTGTTGACAATCGGCGCAATCTTTCGAGAGACCGCTATTGGTCCAGACTGTGTCAAAACGCAGGAAAAATCATGATGAACATGAACCTAACTGGACGGCTTAAGCTCTTACGCTCAGCGAGCTATTTCATAGCCTCAAAATAAGAGTTTATATCCCTTAACAGCTTAGATAATACATTAATAGACGAAATATTTACTACATTCGTAGTATTTCTGAGTGTGACAAACTGGTATTTATTTCAATCTCAATGCGCGCTAAGCAATTGATTTAAAATAGATTTAGTATATGGCGGAGAGTGAGGGATTCGAACCCTCGATGCGCTTTTGGCACATACTCCCTTAGCAGGGGAGCGCCTTCGGCCTCTCGGCCAACTCTCCATATAGATGGTCTATCTCTTTAGGCTACTGCCTTGTGCCTAGAGACAATCTTGAGAGGGAACCTCCCAAAAAACTAACATAAATCCTTTTGTCTAACGATGTTTAAGGTGCTAACTAAACTACTTCACAAAACATTTTATGAAATACTTTACAACCTCACTTAAATTACAAGCTCACATCCATTAGCTGGGAGTGCCTAGGACACTCGTCAAATCGCTGCTACGATTTTTACTCTTCAGATCCAGTCAAGCCCGCCGGGCTATTCTGTTCTTTTTTAATCCTTTCATAAATCTCTTCCCTGTGGACAGAGACTTCTTTGGGTGCGTTAACACCTATGCGAACCTGATTTCCTTTGACTCCAAGAACCGTAACTGTAACTTCGTCACCGATCATCAAAGTCTCCCCTACCCGACGAGTCAAGATAAGCATGGCTACTCCCTATATATGTTAAAAACGAACTGTTCTTAAACAGCATCCAACCAAGACGGGCAATTATAGCAGCTTTTTCTTACAAATAAAGTTTAAGATTCCACTTCCTGATCCAATTTAAATGCAGCATGCAACGCTCTGACAGCTAGTTCTAAATATTTCTCATCGACGACAACCGATATTTTTATTTCGGATGTCGAAATCATTCGGATGTTAATACCCTCATCGGCCAGTGCCTTAAACATGGTGCTGGCAATACCTGCGTGGGATCGCATGCCTACGCCCACAATCGACACTTTGACGATGCTGTCGTCGCCGGTAACGTTTCTAGCTCCCAGTTCGACACAGGTTTTATCTAGCAAGGCTTTTGCCCGCTGATAATCGTTGCGGTGTATGGTAAAGGTAAAATCGGTGGTCGCATCGTCGGCGATATTCTGGATGATCATATCGATTTCGATATTGGCATCGGCTATCGGCCCCAGAATTTTAAACGCAACACCCGGCAAGTCCGGCACACCGGTGATGGTTAATTTAGCTTCATCCCGATTAAATGCGATTCCTGAAATTAAAGCACTTTCCACTTGTGATTCCTCGTAGGTAATGAGCGTACCCTTACCTTCTTTAAATGATGATAATACGCGCAACGCAACGTTATATTTTCCGGCAAACTCCACCGATCTGATCTGCAACACTTTCGAGCCTAAACTGGCCATTTCCAGCATTTCCTCAAAAGTGATTTTATCAAGCCTGCGAGCTTTCGGTTCCACTCTGGGGTCGGTGGTGTAAACGCCGTCTACATCGGTATAGATATGGCATTCGTCAGCTTTCAACGCCGCCGCCAATGCCACTGCGGTAGTATCGGAACCGCCGCGTCCCAACGTGGTGATATTGCCGTATTCATCCACGCCCTGAAAACCTGCAACCACCACCACCTTACCCTCATTAAGATGGGCGCGGATGCCTGCGTCATCAATCTTGCGAATACGCGCCTTGGTGTGGCTGCTGTCGGTCAGGATCTTCACCTGGCTGCCGGTATAAGAACAGGCGTCACAACCCTGCTCATGCAAAGCCATGCTCAGCAGCGCAACGGTGACTTGCTCTCCAGTTGACAGCAGTACGTCCATTTCCCGGTCGTTGGGATTTTGCTGCATGTCTTTTGCCAATGCCACCAGTCGATTGGTTTCACCACTCATAGCGGAAACCACGACGACGATTTGATCGCCCGAATCATGGGCTTGCTTAACCTTTTCGGCGACTGCTTTAATGCGCTCGACAGAACCTACCGAGGTACCGCCGAATTTGTATACATATAATGCCATTTAATAAAACCTTCTATGCGCCAAGTTGCGCTTTTACCCAGGCCGGAACCTGAGCCAGTGCGTCAGACAAACCGGATGGATCATTACCGCCGGCCTGAGCCATATCGGGCCTGCCGCCGCCTTTTCCGCCGACTTGCGTGGCGACAAAATTGACCAGATCACCGGCCTTTATCCGCCCCATCTGGTCTTTAGTCACACCGGCAATCAGGCTGACCTTGTCACCGTCGACAACAGCCAACACAATCGCAGCGCTGCCTAATTTATTTTTTAACTGATCAACCATATCTTTTAGGGATTTGGGATCGACGCCTTCGAGCGTGACCGCCAATACCTTGATGCCATCGACATCGACGGCCTGAGCGCCCAACTCGTTACCCGCAGAACTGGCTAATTTGGCTTGCAAACGTTCCAGCTGCTTTTCCAACAGCCGATTCTTCTCTATCAGTTGTTCGACTTTTTCCGGGGCTTTTTCCGGTGCGCTTTTGACCAACCCAGCAATGCTGACAAGCGCATGATCGCGTCCGGCTATCCAATCAAAACAACCGCCGCCGGTTACCGCTTCGATACGTCTGACGCCCGCCGCGACACCGGTTTCGTTAATGATTTTAAAGCAGCCGATATCCCCTGCCCGCTCGACATGGGTACCGCCGCAAAGCTCGGTTGAAAATTCGCCGATTTTCAACACCCTGACTTCATCGCCGTATTTTTCGCCGAATAAGGCCATCGCACCGGCTTTAACTGCGTCATCTTTCGCCATGACTTGCGAGATAACTGGATTATTCGCCCGGATCTGCTCATTAACGATCCGTTCAACGGTGCTGATTTCAAAAGCCGTGACCGGCTCAAAGTGGGAAAAGTCGAAGCGCAAGCGTTCGGGATTAACCAGCGAGCCTTTTTGCGCGACATGATCGCCCAAAACCTGCCTTAATGCGGCATGCAGCAAATGCGTCGCCGAATGGTTAAGCTCGGTTGCTTTCCTGTCCACCTCGCTGACCCGCGCATCGCACAACTGACCGTTGCTCAGGATTCCAGAAATCAATATGCCTTTATGTAAGAACAGGTTGCCGCCCTGTTTTTGAGTGTCAGTAACTTCAAATACTGCGCCATCGGCTTCGATTTTGCCGCAATCGCCGATCTGGCCGCCGGACTCGGCATAGAACGGCGTCTTGTCCAAAACCACAACACTCTCTTCGCCATCTTGCAAGCTGTCTACCGGCTGACCTTTTTTGAACAACCCGATGATATGCACCTGGTCGTCAAGCTGCTCGTAGCCGGTAAATTCGGTCTGCGCGTCGAGCTTTATATCCTGATCATAATCAGCGCCAAAACTGCTTGCAGACCGCGCCCGGTCGCGCTGAGCCGACATGGCGGTTTCAAATCCGGCATGATCGACAGTCAAGTTATTTTCACGAGCAAAATCAGCAGTCAAGTCGACCGGAAAGCCATAAGTATCGTAAAGCTGGAATACGGTATCGCCGGGGATTACCGAGCCTTCCATCTTGGCGACGCAGGCTTCCAGAATCTTCATGCCCTGCTCCAGAGTTTCGGCAAAACGCTCTTCCTCTTTTTTCAACACCCGCTCAACCTGAGCTTGCCCGGCTTTAAGCTCGGGAAAAGCCCCGCCCATTTCCTCGGCCAACGGCGCAACCAGCTTATAAAAGAACACATCGCGGATACCCAAACGGTAGCCGTGCCGAATGGCGCGACGGATGATGCGGCGAACCACATAACCGCGCCCCTCATTGGACGGCATCACGCCATCCGCAACCAGGAAAGCACAAGAACGTATGTGATCGGCAATCACCCGCAACGAGCTTTGCGTCAAGTCATTAGTACCGGCCAGCTCGGCCGCCGCTTTCAACAGCTTCTGGAATAAATCGATTTCGTAATTACTATGGACGCCTTGCAACACCGCCGCGATGCGTTCCAGCCCCATGCCGGTATCGACCGAAGGTTTAGGCAGCGGCGTTAACGAACCGTCGGCGGAACGGTCGTATTGCATGAACACCAGATTCCAGATTTCGATATAGCGGTCGCCATCTTCATCCGGCGACCCCGGAGGCCCACCGGCAACGTCCGCACCGTGATCGTAGAATATTTCGGTGCAAGGCCCGCAAGGCCCGACATCGCCCATCGACCAGAAATTATCTTTGGCGCCGATTCTTGAAAATCGCTCAGCAGAAACGCCGACATCGTCCAGCCAGATTTTTTCGGCTTCCGAATCTTCGTCAAAAACGGTAATCCATAATTTTTCCGCAGGGATTTCCAGTTCCTTGGTCAAAAAGTCCCAGGCGAAATGGATCGCTTCTTTCTTGAAGTAATCGCCAAAGCTGAAGTTGCCCAGCATTTCAAAAAAAGTATGATGTCTTGCGGTATAGCCGACGTTTTCCAGGTCGTTATGCTTGCCGCCCGCCCGTACGCAACGCTGGCTGGTCGCAGCCTTGTTGTAGTCGCGGTGATCCCGGCCTAAAAACACATCCTTGAACTGCACCATACCGGCATTGGTGAACAGTAAAGTCGGATCATCCCCCGGAATCAGCGAACTTGAAGGCTGAACGGAATGCCCTCGCTCACGAAAGAATTCCAGAAAGGCGGTGCGCAGCTCGGCGCTAGTCATCTTTTTCATAATAAATAATTGCTTTTAAAAAAATCGGGCTGTACTAAGCCTACCCGCTACTTAGAGAAATCTAATATCCAACTGATCAAATAACTCGCTGATCATTGCGCCGGAAAACCCGCGCTGCAACAAAAAACGACTGCGTTTTGCCCATTCATTGCGCGCCATCACAGCATCATCGGTATATTTTTTACTGTAAATCCGCTCCAGCAACGCCATCCAGCCACCGGCCTCTTCCCGCACAATGCCTTCAAGATCAAACGCCGCTATGCCGTTTTGTTTAAGCTCATAGCCCACTCGAATCGGCCCGTAGCCCTTCTGTATACGGAACCGGGCGTAGTTTTCCGCATACCTTAGATCGTCTTGCCAACCTTGCTCAGCCAGTTCGTCAATCACCGGCTGTGCGTCATCTCTGTTAAACCCTCTTAACGCCAGTTTATTCAGCAATTCCTGCTGACTGTGCTCCCTTCGCGCCAATAGCCGCAGGCAAATTTCCTGGATTTCCTTGGCGACCTGAGACTCTTCGATCAAAACAGGCTACTCGTCCTCATCGACAACTACAGGCGTATCAATTAAGGGAACAACTTTCTTAGCAAAAGCCTCGGCTCTTATTTTTGCTTCAATTTCTTTGGCTTTTTCAGGATGCTCTTTCAAGAAAGCCTTCACGTTATCCTTGCCCTGGCCGATTTTTTCATCGCCGTAACTGTACCAGGATCCCGCTTTCTGAATAAAGCCGTAACTTACGCCCAGGTCGACTAGCTCGCCCAGAAAGGAAATACCTTCCCCGTATAAAATCTCGAATTCAGCCTGTCTAAACGGCGGCGCGACTTTATTCTTGACGACTTTCACCCGGGTTTCATTACCGATAACCTCTTCGCCCTTTTTAATCGAACCGATGCGCCGAATATCCAAACGCACCGAAGCATAAAACTTAAGCGCGTTACCGCCGGTGGTAGTTTCAGGGCTGCCGAACATCACGCCGATTTTCATCCTGATCTGGTTGATAAAAATAACCAAGGTGTTTGAACGCTTGATGTTGCCGGTTAATTTGCGCAAAGCCTGAGACATCAACCGCGCTTGCAAGCCCATATGGGAATCGCCCATATCGCCTTCAATCTCAGCCTTGGGCGTAAGCGCCGCAACCGAATCGATCACGACCACATCCACCGCGCCGGAACGCACCAGCATGTCGGTAATTTCCAGCGCCTGTTCGCCGGTGTCCGGCTGGGAAACCAGCAAGTCATCAACGTTAACGCCGATTTTTTCGGCATATCCCGGGTCTAAAGCATGCTCGGCATCGACAAATGCCGCCGTG
This sequence comes from Methylobacter sp., assembly GCA_025361585.1. Lineage (GTDB taxonomy): Bacteria > Pseudomonadota > Gammaproteobacteria > Methylococcales > Methylomonadaceae > Methylobacter_A. The sequence continues at coordinate 11,302 of JANYKK010000003.1, forward strand.
CCGCCGAGCTTTTGCATTTCGGCGATCACTTGCAGCGTCAACGTGGTTTTACCGGATGATTCGGGGCCGTAGATTTCAACAACACGGCCTCGAGGCAATCCGCCGCAGCCCAGCGCAATATCCAAGCCTAATGAACCGGTAGAAACCACATCGATGTCACGCGAAGCAGCTACATCGCCCATACGCATCACCGAGCCTTTACCGAATTGCTTTTCGATCTGCATCAGCGCCGCGCCTAGCGCTTTCTTTTTGTTCTCATCCATTATGTAGTGCCCTTTATGCCCTGCGGCTATGTCGGTTAGAAAGAAATATCGCCAAAATCAAATCGTTTATTATCACATACAGATAGGGCTTCGGATAGTGTTGATTTGCCGGAAAGAGTTAAGACGGGGAGCTCCATAGGTTGAGCATTCTGTTTCTATATTCAAATACGGCTGCGAATTTCTGGCTCCTCAACACCCCTTGAAATCACAAAATCTCGGACTCCACCTTGCAGCGTTGATCCACAGCCTTATCTTGGTCTATGTAAATTGAATACCTGCACAAAAACAGATAGACTCCTGTCGTTAAAAATTCACACGGACGTAATAATATGAACATGTAAATTCAGTCGCTTAGCAGTGCCTAACGCATATTGTTGGC
>JANYKK010000090.1 GCA_025361585.1 Methylobacter sp.
CCAGAAAATCGGCCATTACGGTGTAAAAGTGGTTGAATTTTTAACCGACGATCCGCGTGAAGCCAATACCGAAGGCGGTATTTTTCCGGCCATATTCGGCACAGTGATGATGGTAATCATGATGTCGATTATTGTGACGCCGTTCGGCGTCATTGCGGCGGTGTATTTGCGCGAATATGCCAAGCAGGGTTTTGTCACCCGCTTGATCAGGATTGCGGTCAACAATCTGGCGGGTGTCCCCTCCATTGTTTACGGCGTATTTGGGCTTGGCTTTTTTGTCTACATCCTCGGCGGCAATATCGACCAGCTGTTTTTTCCGGAATCCTCGCCTGCGCCGGTTTACGGTACGCCTGGATTGCTATGGGCATCGATCACGCTGGCTTTGCTGACCTTGCCGGTAGTTATCGTTTCAACCGAAGAAGGTTTGGCGCGTATTCCAAGCTCCATCCGCGAAGGCAGCTTGGCCTTGGGCGCGACCAAACTGGAAACCTTGTGGCTGACGGTATTGCCGATGGCCAGTCCGGCGATGATGACCGGATTGATCCTGGCGGTGGCGCGGGCAGCGGGCGAAGTGGCTCCGTTAATGCTGGTGGGCGTGGTCAAACTCGCACCGACTTTGCCGCTGGACGGCAATTATCCGTTTTTACATTTGGACAGAAAATTTATGCATCTGGGATTTCATATCTATGATGTCGGCTTTCAAAGCCCCAATGTCGAGGCGGCGAGGCCCTTGGTTTATGCGACATCGTTACTGTTGGTACTGGTCATTGTGGGGCTGAATTTATCGGCCATTTTAATCAGAAATAATTTGCGGGAAAAATACCGGGCACTGGAAGGATAAAGAAATGACAGCACATCACACACGTACGCATGCTATCGATATGAGTTCTGTTTTACGCGATCAGAAAACAAATACTGAGCCGAATGAAACCTGCATCAAAGTAGAAAATTTGAACTTGTTTTACGGCGAAAAACAGGCTTTGCATAACGTCAACATGGAAATGCCCAAGAAAAAGGTAACCGCTTATATCGGCCCCAGCGGCTGCGGCAAATCAACGCTGTTGCGTTGCATCAACCGGATGAACGATCTGGTCGATAGTGCGACCATTGAGGGCAAGATTCTGCTGGATAATGAGAATATTTATGACAAGTCCGTTAATGTCGCCGCGTTACGCAGACGCGTCGGCATGGTATTTCAAAAACCCAATCCTTTCCCCAAGTCTATTTTTGAAAACGTAGCCTACGGCCTTCGAATCCAAGGCATTAATGACAAACGTATTTTGGAAGAAACGGTTGAAAATTCATTGCGCGGCGCGGCGCTGTGGGATGAAATGAAAGACCGCTTAAATGACAACGCCCTGGGCATTTCCGGCGGCCAACAGCAACGGCTGGTGATTGCCAGAGCGATTGCGATAGAGCCTGAAGTGCTGCTGCTGGATGAGCCTGCGTCGGCGCTGGATCCTATTTCAACCTTAAAAATTGAAGAACTGATCAACGAGCTGAAAGAAAAATACACTATAGTTATCGTAACGCACAACATGCAGCAAGCGGCACGAGTTTCCGACTTAACCGCGTTTATGTTTATGGGCGAATTGATCGAGATGGGTGCGACCAGCGAGTTATTCACCAATCCTCAAAAGAAACAGACTGAAGATTACATCACCGGTCGCTACGGTTAACTTGGATCAAAGGAGCAAGCAATGGACAACAGCAAAATAGGACACCACATCTCAGGCCAGTTCAATAAAGAACTGGAAGACGTGCGTAACAAAGTTTTAACCATGGGCGGACTGGTTGAGCAGCAGATTGAGCTGGCGGTAACGGCTTTTTCGACCGGCGACCTGGAAATGGCCGAACTGGTCATCAAACAGGATAATCAAGTCGATGCTCTGGAAATGGCTATCGACCAGGAATGCATGCAGATTTTGGCTTTGCGCCAACCTGCCGCATTCGATTTGCGCTTGTTAATCACCATCATCAAGGTTGTTAATGACTTGGAACGCGTAGGCGACATGGCCGAACGCGTCGCCGAAATGGCAATCCAATTATCCGGTGCCGACAACAAACAGCACGACCAATATTTTGAGCTGGAACACATGGCCGAACTGGTTCAGGAAATGCTGCACGGCGCGCTGGACGTGTTCGCCCGGATGAATATAGAAGACGTGACCACCATCACCGGCCTGGATGCCAATGTTGATCGTGAATACGGCAGCATCATCCGCCAGTTGATTACCAAGATGATGGAAGACCCGAGAAACATCACCCGGATGCTGGATGTGCTGTGGATAGCCCGCTCGCTTGAAAGAATCGGCGATCATGCCTGCAATATCTGCGAGCACTTGGTTTATATGGTCAAAGGCGAAGATGTGCGGCATTTGACCCAGGAAGAGCTGGAAAAGAAGATGAAAGGGTAGTCACAGTTGGCTTTAACCCTGTTTTAAAAACACCTAAAAAGGCCTGTATACCCTATAAGAGCATTTCCTCCACGAAAACCCAAAGAAGACAGCACGGAAACTTTCAAAGAATATGGCAACGCTGTAGACCGTCCCCCTAAAACTTGAAAGTGAATCAACTCAACCGTGCTTTTCGTGGAGCAACTACCACTTTAGGATTATGTCGGTGCCTGTCCGCTTTCGTATTTTCATGATGAGAGCCCGCTGTTTTCCCTGCTAGAGCGCCATCGCTGCACTAGAAGACTCGACTGGGTTTATTAAATTATCTTTCAATTTAAAATTTGCTACGGCACCCGACAGATACCGGGTTTGTTCTTCCAGGGACTCTCCTGCGGCTGCGGCTTGTTCTACCAGTGCAGCATTTTGCTGAGTCGCATCGTCCATTTGAGTGATGGCTTGGTTAACCTGTTCAATACCGGATGTTTGTTCAACTGACGCCGCGCTAATCTCGGACATGATCGCAGCCACACTATGAATGGAGCTAACGATTTCTTTCATGGTTTTACCCGCTTGAGCAACCAGCTTACTACCATCTTCAACCTTTTCGACCGAATCGTCAATCAGGCTTTTAATCTCTCCTGCCGCCGCGGAGGCTCGTTGCGCCAGATTGCGGACTTCCACAGCCACAACGGCAAAACCTCGGCCTTGTTCACCGGCTCTAGCCGCTTCCACTGCGGCGTTGAGTGCGAGTATGTTGGTTTGAAAAGCGATACTGTCAATCACCGAGATGATGTCCACAATCTTGCTGGAAGCTTCGTTGATGTCTTCCATAGTGGTTACGACTTCGCCGACCACTTCAACCCCCTTGCCAGCGATGTCCGACGCATTAACAGCAAGCCGACTGGCATTGTTAGCGTTTTGACTGTTCTGCTGCACGGTGGAAGTTAACTCTTCCATGCTGGCGGCGGTTTGTTCCAGGCTTGCCGCCTGCTCTTCTGTGCGGTGCGACAGATCGTTATTACCGGCCGCGATTTCCTTAGCCGCAGTACTGATGGTATCGGATGCATCCTTGATTTCACCAACCAAACTCTTGAGATTTTCTACGGTGCGGTTAATACCGTCCTTGGTTTGACCGAACAAGCCGGGGTAGTCTTTGGTGATAGTTTGGGTCAAGTCGCCTTGGATCAGCGCATTAGCGACACGCAATACGTCGTTGAAGCCAACATCGCAGGTTTCAACCAGGTTATTCAGATTGGTTAAGATTTCCTTGAACATGAACTCAAATCTATTGGCATGAGTGCGCTTTGAGAAATCGCCTTTAGCGCCCGCTTCGGCGAGCATTTTGATTTCGTTGTTAACATCGAGGAAGGCCTTTTTTACACGATCCATCGTCTCGGTAATGACTATCGTCTCACCGGGCAAAACCTCCATGTCACTGGAAAAATCACCTTTGGCATACTGGGCGACAATACCGATCAGCCTTCTATTGATGGCGATCCGGGATTGAATCAGATCATTAACTTCATGCGCCATCTTGCCGTAGGTGCCGGGAAACTTGGCAACATCGAGCTGTTCTTTAACAAAGCCTTCCGAGTGCCTTTGCGCCATAATGCTCAAACTGTCAACGAAAGCGTTGATAGCATCCTGCATGGTTTTCATGGAAGCCAACAGCGCACCGATTTCATCGTTTTGACCTGCATCAATGCTGGAACTTAGATCACCGACGGCAATCGCACCCGCTATTTTTTGCGCTGTCTGGAGTGAGCGTGTAACGCCTCGAATCAGCATGAAGCCGATGAATCCTGCCAACGACAAACCCAGCACCAACGAAGTTATCGAGATAAGCCATACAGTTTCGTAACGGCTTTGAGCGTCATCATATTCCCGCTTGGCCGCATCGAGCTGCATCTTCATCAGCGCATCTATATCCTCGGAAACCGGCGCAAACAAAGGCCGTATCTGTTCTTTAACAGATTTCTTCGCGCTCTCTATATCACCAGCTCGCAATAACGCCATCGTGGGTTTTAGTCCCTCGACAACAAAGCGTTTGCGATCCGCTCCAAACTTGTCGGCCAGTGCCTTTTCCTCGCTGTCGAGCGAAGCAGCCATGTAAGCATCCCAGATTTTATTAATCTCGCTGAAGTTTTTCTCAATCTGCTCCAGATTCTTCGGGCTCTCTTCCGCGAACAACAGACTGTTAGCTATAGCGAGACGATTAGACAACAGTTTTGATCTGATGGCGCCAATCTGCCCCACCGGAACGGTGCGTTCCATATAAACCGCGAGCAAACCCTCGTTGGTCTTTTTCATTCCGGCCAAGCCGATTACACCCACCCCAATGGCTAGCGCGGCCATAAAACTAATGACAAAAATCAACCGAGTCTTGATAGAAAAGCTGTTAAGCATGTTATTTTCTCTTTATTGAATTGCTTTCTAAAATATCTGGAATAACTCTATTTGTGTCCATCCGACAATTGTTACGGTATTGTATATAATTAGAATTCAGGTGTTTTCAATTTCTTATAAAACTGCTAGGGAAATTCTCTTTTACCCCTCTCCCTTTATACTTAAATATAAATGAGCCCGGATTGTCTCTTTCCCATTTTTGATGTTCTTCTTTATCGGTAACTCAGCTGCATATTCCACTTAAATGTTGTGAATGCAGACCTTGCAGATGCAAATCAGATTTTCGCGCTTTCTGGAAAAAATAAGTTACTTCGTAATTCTTCACATGTCGATTACCCGCTCAAACCTTAAACTTATCAACCAAGCCGGTAACTCTGTCGATTTTTTGCCTGACTGTCTCAGTAAAAACAGCTTCCACCGCAACCAGTTTGATGGTTTTCTTGGCCCGGGTAATTGCGGTGTACAAGAGTTCTTTGGTTAATACGGGATTAATTACTTCGGGCAGGACAATCAACACCTCCTCGAACTCAGAGCCCTGGCTTTTATGGATGGTCATCGCAAAAACGGTTTCGCAATGCGGCACGCGTGCAGGCAGATATTTTTTGACGCTGCCGTCGGCGCGTTGGAAATACACCATCAGTTTTCCGGTCGAAACATCCGCCATACAAATGCCTATATCGCCGTTATAAAGATGCAGCGCCGGGCTATTTTGTGTGACCATGACCGGTCGCCCCGGATACCATAAACCGGACAATTCGATCCGATTTTGCTCAGCCAGTTTTTGTTCCACCCGATAATTAATGTCTGCAACGCTATGTTTTCCCTGCCGGTTGGAACACAGCACCTGAAAGCGGCTGAATGCCTGATAAATCTGCTCAAACCCGGCACCGGATTTAATCAACTTCAAATATTCTGCCTGCTGTGCAGCTACGTAGTCGATTAAATCTGCGTCGAGACATTGCACGGCTTCGTTATCGCCGCCGCTTAAAGTTTTCCAAGCAAGTTCATCCTGCTGGAGATTGACCGCATCGGCCAGCTTTTTTATTGCGCCGCCGAAACGATGCGATTTCTTTAAGGTGACGACGTTGTTTTGCAAAGTCTCGGCCATCGCTAAGTCGGCCAGCACTGCGCCGGATTCGACCGAAGCCAGCTGATCCTTGTCGCCCAGCAAGATCAAGCGCGCGCCGGGTTTTAACGCATCGAACAATTTGCTCATCAAAGCCAGATCGACCATCGAGGCTTCGTCAACCACGACCAGATCGTAAACCAGCGGTTTATCGTCATGATGCCGGAAATACGGAGAGGGCGGCATTGCACCCAACAGACGGTGCAAGGTGGTCACGGTTTCCGGGATGCGGTTTTTGATCGCCTCCGAACACGGTAGCTTCGCCTTGCTGAATCCTATCGATTCCTGGAGACGCATCGCGGCCTTGCCGGTGGGTGCCGCCAAGGCGATATGCAATGGTTGTTCGGCAAGCTCCTGCAACAGCGCCAGTATTTTAACGACGGTAAAGGTTTTGCCGGTTCCCGGTCCGCCGGTAATAATGCAAAATGACTGCTTGGCTGCCATCTTGGCGGCCTCACGCTGGTCGTCGGTTTCATCACTCGCTTCAAAATAGCGATCCAGCATCGCATCAAGTTGTTCGACCGGATGCTCGGCTTGGATCATTGCCTTAATCTGCATCGCCAGTCGGTTTTCATAGCTCCAGTAACGATGTAGATACAGGCGGTTCTGCTCGATCACCAGGGGTAGTGGATTAGCTTGGCTTTTAGGGTTTGGCTCTGCCAGCCCGGAAG
>JANYKK010000012.1 GCA_025361585.1 Methylobacter sp.
ATAATTCTTCATGAACTCGCTCAGGCTATAGCCTTTTTGAAATTGAACTTTGTTTTTCATGACGTTATCCCATTCATATGGTGATACTGTCAGTATAGACATTTTTGTAACATTGGCTGTTCTTTATGGGTAATCAGGTAAAGCTATGGTTCCAGCTTTCCATCGCAGCATTATCGTAGCAGTCACCTTTTTTTGCTCATGCTGGCCGGTGAAGCCTGGGTGATACAAGCCGCCTTTTTCCATCCTTAAAGACGAGTTTGATTTCAATCAATAGCTTTTGGTTGGTTTGATTCCTATCGGAAAGTGGCCGATTTTTCCAACTATAAAATCTCCACTGCGCGAAACCGATAGTAGGCGGCACATCCATGCCTACGGGAAAATGATCTTCGTTACCTTTAATCATGGCGTACTTCATTTGGGCATTTTTGCAAAGTACGTTGCCGCCTTTTTTAAAGGGCCAACTCTTTCTCAATACGGGCGCTTTCTCGTTTAAGGCGCGCCAGCTCACAGCTTGTTGGAGCTTTTGCTCTTCAAAAGGCTGGCCTGTTTGACGGTGTTTTGACAGCCATGAATAGGGGGGATTCGGCAAGTCCCAACTCCCTGGCTACTTTCGGGATACCATCTTTGTGGGCATATTCCAATGCCTACTCTTTAGACTGTGATGAATATTTGTTAGGAACAGCAGTGGTAGCTGGAATGCGATTTGTTCAGCTCTTCCTTAAGTCTCTAGGCAACGGTATTGTCGGCAATCCTTTGCCGCTTTGCCGTGTCAATTTCGTGACCCCAGATCAAATTAAAATCCAAATGAATTATTTAACATTTTGATTTTAATTTATTTTTAAAACATGGCATGAGCTATGCTTTAGTTACCGAGGATTATATGGAAATATTTTCTTACAAGAGAGGTGGGAGAGAATCACGTTTTTTGTGAATTTTCCACATTACACTTCACTTTGATTATAGGAAAAATTTTCGCATAGATGGAATGGAAAGCGCTTCATGTTTTCTTAAGACCATCTCAATATAATCCAACACGTAATAAATAAGGAGACATCGAATGTCTCGTAAATTAATGGTCTTTGTAATAGAGGTAATATTGTGAATGCATCAACTAAATTGGCAGGTTTATTTTCGGCCTTACCCTGTTTTTCAGGAGCGGCTCTAAACTTGGCTCAGAAATGTAACTCAACCATGAATATTTTAAATTCGGACTTACAGCCCTTAACTATTCAAAACAAGCAGAACACCCAATCTCTGAATCATTCCTTAAGAATCGTCCCCCTGTTTCCGTTTAATCGCATGAAAAACAGGGCCGGAAAATTGTTTTTTATTGTTTGCATTCAAGGTTTAATAGGCGTTCAGCAAGCTTATGCGGCGACTTATTATGTGTCGCCTACCGGTGTTGATAGCAATAGTGGCACGTCACTTTCAGCGCCGGTAAAGACTATAAAGAATGCGCTGAGCAAGGCTCAGAGTAGCGGCGATATTGTTTATGTGATGACGGGGACTTATGCGGAAACCGTATCTATTGGACAAAATGGCATTACGCTGAGTGCTTATCCAAATAATACGCCCGTTATTGACGGTGGTAGCTCCTTGCCTAGTGGAAATTGGGGAAGTCTTATTAGTGTGGATGGCAATAGCAACAATGTTTCCGGTTTTGAGGTCAAAAACAGCAACATTAATGGTACATATTCAGGTGGCTATGGTGTGTATGTAGGAGGGCATGATAATACGATTAGTAAAATGAATGTTCATCACACATGGGAAAATGGGATTCTAGTTCAAGGCGATTATTCGACTGTCCAGGATTCTCAGATATGGCAGGCTGCAAGGCATAATACCGGGCAAATGGCATATGGGTGGGCTGCAGGACTCAGTGCGGCTCGAAACAGAAGTGCCTCCGCAATAAAGCCAGGAATCACCTCTTACGCTACGTTTCGACGCAATAAGGTTTTTAATAATTGGGGCGAAGGTCTGTCCTGTTATGAAGCTGACCATTGTACAATAGAAGATAATACTATTTACGACAATTGGACGATGAACATGTATATTTCCGATGCTACCAATAACTTGGTGCAGCGCAATATGATTTATGTTTCATCCGCGCCTGCCATAGCTACTCGAAGTGCTGCGCATTCGGGTATTACACTAGCCGATGAAGTGGCGACAGTTCTCCGTTCCGCCAATAATACAATCATCAATAACTTTATCTACAATGCCGACTTTAGCGCTTTTAGTTGGACGTCGGTTACCAATTCCGGATTAAATAATGTGCTGATAGCCAACAATACCATTGTTGATGGCAAATTGAGTACAGGTTCGTCAGGAGCTGGCGTAGTTAATACTAACTCTCAAATTAGAAATAATATTATTTTAGGGGCAAATAGTTCTGTACCCAGTAATAACGGCATTACTTTTTCCAATAATAATTGGGCTATGACGCCTTCGTTGGCAGCAACGGTAACTGACATTGTTGGGGATCCGCAGATAGCCAGAACAGGAACGACGACGCCGGGTACTTTGACATCGACTTATTTCACGCTATCGGCAAAATCACCAGTGATAAACGCTGCAACGCCGTTAACTAAGGTGACTGACGATTTCTTTAAAATTAGTCGGGGAATAGCGCCTGATATAGGTGGGCAAGAACTCAATGGTACCAGTATCGCAACCACATCTACTGATTCCACTGCTCCTTCCACGCCCGCTAGTCTTAGCGCTACCGTCAGCTCATCTCGGGTTAATCTGACTTGGAATGCATCCACTGACAATGTGAGTGTTGTCGGTTACAGGATCTATAGAGATGGAACACAGATAGGCACGAGTGTGGCGGCCAGTTTTGCAGATACTTCTATTACTGCAGGAGCAACCTACAACTACACGGTTAAAGCCTACGATGCAGCAGGCAATCTTTCCGTTGCAAGCAACACGGCTACGGTTAAGATAGCTGCGTCGTCGACCGTCAGCATAACATCCAACTATGCGGGGAATATGACTGCCAACAGCGCCACGATTAACTGGACTACTAATGTTCCTGCTACCGGCGTGATTTCTTACTCATCAGTTAGTTCTGCTGCTGCTAATGACCTCGGTTTGCATGCTACTGTTAGCAGTTCGGCTACGAGTCAGTCAATACAACTTCCTGGGCTGTACAATAATACTCAATATTATTACAAGATTACTGCCAGCAACGGATCGACTACCGCTGCACCAGTGACATCCACTTTCAAAACCACTCTCAATTAAAGACTACTGTCTAATTGCATTAATACACGCCTGTATTATACTTACTCTAATCTTGTTGAGATTGGAGTGGACCATGTCACGAAAAGCGCTATCAGTTAGTAGCACAGCGAAAGAGATGCAGGAGCTTAAGCGACTGAGCAATAGCCGTACTGATGAGGTTCGCCTGGTAGAGCGGGCAAAAATTATCATCAGTTGTCTGTCCGGCAAGCGGAATGATGAAATTGCGAAAGAGCTGCACATGAGGCCAGGGACCGTTGCTGTTTGGCGGAAACGGTTTGCGACTGAAGGGTTAAAAGGTTTGCGCGACCGTCAACGTTCTGGAAAGCCACCGCTGAATGCCATTCCGGAATTACGGAACCGTTTGCTTGAACAAATTGAACAGCCGCCGCCAGATGGGCAAGCTACTTGGGATGGTGGTTCACTGGCGAAAGCGCTTGGGATTTCGGCCGATAGGGTATGGCGATTATTACGGAAAGAAGGTATCCAGCTCCAGCGTCACCGATCATGGTGCGTCAGCACTGATCCTCAGTTTTCAGCGAAGTCAGCTGATATTATCGGTTTATATTTGAATCCACCGCAAAACGCGTTGGTTATTTCGATTGACGAAAAACCTTCGATTCAGGCACTGGAACGCAGTAGTGGCTTTGTTTATACCAGCAGTGGCAAGATTGTTCGCGGACTGAAAAGCACTTACAAGCGACATGGCACCGTCAATCTGTTTGCAGCCTTGAATGTGGCAACGGGCGCTATTCAATCAAAGATTACTGCTACTAAGAAACGCCCCGATTTTCAAACATTCATGGATGAGGTCGTTTCTGATACGCCCAATGATCGGGAGATTCACGTTATTCTTGATAACTATTGCACCCACAAAAAGAACGAAGACTGGCTGGCCGAACATCCCAATGTTCATTTTCATTTTACGCCGACGTCGGCCAGTTGGCTTAACCAAGTAGAAATTTGGTTTGGGATTATGACTCGTAAGGTCTTGCGTGCTGCTAGCTTTGATGGCATCGAACAGCTTGCAAAAGCCATCGAGCAGTTTATTGTTGCCTACAACGATAACTCCGCTCCTTTTGTATGGCGTAAGCGAGAAGTAAAAGG
>JANYKK010000231.1 GCA_025361585.1 Methylobacter sp.
TGTAGTCACACTTGTATCCGCAGCAACTGGCTTCTACTACGGCACAAAATCCACCGTGCCGTCAAAATAATTATTTGCCTACCCCGAAAACACCACATCAAACCGCTTCATCAATCCGGCGATGTCTTTCCGGTAAAACTCCTGCACCGGCAAACACAGATCGCCCGGCTTTAAACCACGCTCCTGTAGTGACTCCACTTCGGTATAAATGTCGCTAACATCGTAGATTTCCAGCGCCTTAAAAATGGCTGCGGTATCTTTCATGCCCGCGATTTCAGGATTTTGGCCGTTTTTCAGCTGAAAGACGCCATCGTCCAGCAGCAAGATACTGACATGCTGGTCAAACGCGGCGGTGGTCAGAATAATGTCCAGCATTTCCTGAACCTGAGCGCCGCTGTGCGGCGGTTTGCGCAGTACGAATAAATAACGTTTCATCCCCTCACCCGAATACGATAAAACGGTCGGCTTCCAATGTGGCCTCGACCAGCTGCCCCAAACCGGAAATGCGAAAGCCTTCGGCCAGTTCATCATCCTGCTTGCCCTGCCGCCTGGCCTCGTCGCTGCATAACAAACCGCGCCGTTGGGCGGCGGAAATGCACACGACCAAGTCAACCTGATGCAATCTTGCCAACTCGCTCCATTGCGCGGCGAACTGGAGTTCGTCATCCGGCGGCGTCGCGTATTTGAACGCATGGTAAATGCCGTCTTGATAAAAAAACACCCGGAACACCTCATGCCCCTGAGCCAGGGCGGCATTGATAAATTGATACGCGGTATACCCAGCATTGGATTGGTAAGGGCTGGCGTTGACTTGAATGGCGAATTTCATTGGGTTTTATAGTCACGTAGGGTACGCTGTGCGTACCTTTCAGCGTTCGGCATTAATGGTACGCACAGAGTATCTACATAACTTTGTTGCATATTTTATTTATTCACATCGGAGGTCTTGAGGTTGAATTTCCCAGTTTAACCGACTTATGAAGCTCTTTATCTCCTCTTATTAGAGCAACATCAGCTTCTTTGCCCTCATATTTATCTATGGCTTTACGGTAACTATCTACATCAACAATTAAAACATCTCCAATTTTTTTAATCACGTCTTTGTTAATGATATCCGACTTGAAAGCTGGCGAGTCTTTTACTACTGCATAAACAAGGACGCCTTTGTTGCTACCAATTTGTTGTTTTATTTCTGATGTTAGTTCCACGACAATTGCTCCAAATCGCCGAGGTTGAATCTTAATCCAGTACGTTGCAAGGTAGTCTGATCGGTCGATAGAATATGGGATGTAGGTTGTTTTTGTTCCGTAAGTCGTTGTGTTTGCAACGCCTGAATATGATGTATAGCCCGCTGAACCATAGGCGCTTCCATTCAATGAAGTAGATGATGTTGTGGTATTCGGGAGCGTTAGCGGGATATTCCCAGATACTGTCCCTGTATGCTTGGCATACAATAATACAATTTCCGCATGAACTTTCTTTGCTTGATCGATTACGCTATTTTCGTCTATATCAGCAGCATTAAACGACGAATATCCGAGTGAATTGTAATTATGTTCAGCCATATTTAATGAGTCCTGCTCTTCGATATTACCTCGAAAAACTTGTGGCTCTTCCGTCGGCAAGATTACAAAAGGAAGTTTAGTGACATCTACACCTTTTATAGCATCACTTTCATAATAAAACTCAGAGTATAAATTTGTGCAACCTTGGAGCAATACCGATAGTAAAGATACTTTTAGAATTTTTTTTATCATTATTATTTCCAATTAAAAGCTATGCTAGTCAGTATAGTTTAGACGCTAATTCTAAGTTCCGTAGGTCGGGCAACAGCTTTTCGTTGCCCGACATTTAATGTATATAAATATCAGGCATAAACAACATGCCCAACCTAGCTTAAGCCGCCACGCGATGAACACCCAAGCTTTCACGTTTTGCTTCCAGTTGCCACAAATCATAAGCCGATTGGGCGGCAAGCCACGATTCGGCACTTTTGCCGAATGCCAACTCCAGCCGCAAGGCCATTTCGGGGCTGACACCCGTTTTGCCATTGACCAACGCGGAAACGGTTTTTCGGGTGACATTCAGCTTTTGGGCTGTTTGGGTAATGGTCAAATTTAGAGGTTGCAGCCAGAGTTCATAAAGTATTTCGCCCGGATGCGGGGGATTGTACATTCGCATTAACATGCCTCGTTAGTGGTAGTCCAGATAATCGACAACATACGCATTGCCGTCCTCAAAACGAAATATAACCCGCCAATTCGCTTGCACTGTAAGAGACAAAAAGCCTTCAAGGTTTCCTTTCAATCGGTGTAGGCGCAAGGCGGGAGACTCCAAGTCACCTAATTGATTGGCATCATTCAGTAGTGCCAGAATTAAGCGCAAGCGTTTAGCATGAATTGCCTGAATACCGCTTTGATTACCCGTGGCAAAGAACTTTTCCAAACCTTTGTGAGTGAAGCTTTTAATCATGTGTCAAATTGTAACCACTTAAGTTACATAACGCAAAAATCAAGCAAGGCCTAACTGCAAATAGACACCTTTTAAGGCGTATTGGTATGTAGCACTTTGCTATTTATAACTTTAATCTCATTAAAATAAAGCGTAGCCCCAATCACCGCAGCCGGTGCGACGATGATATTCAATATAGGAATAGTCAGCCCCAGCACCGCCAACCCACCAAAGCTTAACGCGCCCAGTCTGACGCTTTTGACCAGCTCTTTCTGCTCGGAAAACAACACGCCCTGGTTTTCCAGCGGATAGGCCAGATATTCCAGCGCCATGCCCCAGGCGCCGAACAGCGCCCATAACAAAGGCGCAATTGATTGACAACAGCGATGTGGCGAGCAAGAAAACTTGTTTAATCATTTTAAAACCTAATCAATCGATGTGGAGGCGCTAGCTATCTTTGCTTTCCGGTATTTGAGCCGCAACGAAACTTACGTTCCAAGGTTGGTGACTTGTACGCGGCGGTTGACGGCGCTGGCGGGGTTTTGGGGATCGGCCAGTTCGGAGTAACCCTTGCCTTCCACTTCCAGACGACCGGCATCGATACGGTTTTTCTTTACCAGATAATCCCTTACGCTTAATGCGCGACGCTCGGACAAAGCGCGATTGTAGTTTTCGCCGCCGACGGCATCGGTGTGTCCGGTAATCTTGAAGCGTTGACTGCTTAACTCGGCTGAATTAAGCGCGAGCCCTAGTCGCTTAAGGTTTAATTGCGCATCGGTAGTCAGTTGCGTTGAGTTGTATTCGAAATTGACTTCTAAATCGATGCTGGAAGTCTCTGGCAGGGATTCCTCAGCTTCAGCCGTAACGCCTCTATTGCTTCCCACCCAGCCCCGGTCGAGGGATTTTTGTTTTGCTGGTGACTTTAATTTTAAGCCCTTAATTATTTCGTCAGTATCCGGTCGGCGAGAATTTGAGGAATCCGAATATGCCAGCTCGATAGATAAGGATGTCAAACAACAGGTGAGAAAAACAATGCAAAATAAATGGCGCATGATGGATTCCTTAAGTTTTAGGGTTTGGCGCGGGTAACAAGCGAGGTCACGGCTGCGGATACGATACGGGCGGGTGCGCCCGGCTCAGACTTTGTTAAAAAGGCTAATCGGAATTTGGTCAGGTATTCGCGTTCAATCTGGCTTTTGGGCAGTTCATCATCAAACAAGGGGCTGGCGGTAGCAATGGCGACAATCATTTCGTCCCCGAACGGGGCGCTGACGGTAAATTTAGGCTTCTGACCGAACACTAGGCGGGTATTCGGAGCCAGCGGTTTCGGCAAGCGTCCTTGGGGCCGCACTAAGTGCACTGCGTTGCCATTGGCTTGGATGTAAGTCAGGTAAAGATAGCTGGGATAATCAGGCGTGGTCACTTCGATGCTCAATTGCTCTCCCTCATTCAGCACGGTGGGATTTCCGCCCGCAACCGATAGTTTTAAAGTGCTTGGTTTAGCCAAAACATCATGAAGTGTCAGTAAGGCTTCGCATTGCGGCCAGGGGCGAATGTCGGCATCCTGGGAAACTTTGGCCCCCATCGATTCAAGTTCGGACGTAATGCGCTCCAGGTCGGCACGCTGGCCGACAAAGCCTTTTAGGGCTACAGCGTTGCCGACAGTAACCGTGCGGCCCAGATCGGCGCACTCTACACCTTCAATCAATTTGGTTAATGTATGTTTTAGATCCGCCGATGATGACGGTGGCTTGATCTTTGGAGTTGGGGGAACCACGACCACTGGTTCGGCCGGCTCTTCGATTGGAGCCGGTGGAATGGTTACCAAAGCAGGGGGCGCAGGAGGCTTCGGTATGATTTTCGGAGTTGGCGGAACCACAGCCTCGGGTTCGGTCGGCTCTTCAATGGAAACAGGTGGAACGATGGCCGGAGCAGGGGCAGCAGCAAGCTGCATTATAAATGCATTCTGCATCCATTTCTCTATGGCTTGATAAGAGACCCAAGCAAAGCCTTTATCAGCCCAATTATCGCCCCAAGAATTAACCAGTTTAAACGCTTGCTTGGCTTCGCTGTAACCCACCAGCACCATGGCATGACCGCCGGTTCTTGGTGAAGATAAATCATTGTAGATTTGATTTTTACCCAAGCGGTCGAAGGAATCAGAGATAAACATGCCAAACATCACCGGATTTCCCGCAAAAATCTGACCTTTAATGTCATCGAGATTGTGTCCGTCCACTTTTTTCCAATCATCGATGCGGAAGCTCGCCGCCTCAGAAACTACCCGCTCATCCGGTAGATGCGTGCAGCTATGGGGGTCATAGGGGAATTTAGCCAAACTGGCCGCGCCGGTTTTTTTTAGCAGATCCAAAGCCATCGACATACTTGAACCGCCATCGCAACCGCCCATTTTTAATTGGTTGTAGACAAATGCCGGACTAAAGATATGCGTAGAATCGCTGGGTTTGCTACTTTGTTGGCGTACTTCGTAATAACTGCGGGCTGCATAAGCCGTCGCCCAAGCGACACAGGAGCCTTGTTCGCCTTGATTGCCGGGTTTGGGAAATAACGCCGACAAATCTTTTTCCGGACCAAAATAGGCGCGGTAGCGATTTACTTGAGGCATGGACGCGTACTTTTCCGGAGCTTCAGGGATGTAGCCGGTAGCATGTTTCTCCCCAGCCTGTGTAGAGGCTGGCTGAAACAGGAACAGGCACAAAAGCAAGATAGAAATTGGTCTTGACATAAGTAAAATTACTTAAAAATAAAAATTGTCAGGTAATATACCTATTATCGACTAATATACCTATAAATTTAGACTACCTATTATTAGGCATACTTTGTGAGCGCATTTAAACGACAAATAATCATTTTTATACTTCTGTGCTTCATATCCATAGCCTACAGCCAGGCAAATGAGTCGCGTATTGCCTTGGTGATTGGTAATTCTGACTATACCAGAGCGCCGCTCAAAAATCCTATCAACGATGCGCGGGATATATCGGCTAAATTGCGTGATCTAGGCTTTGATGTCGTTGAGCGAAACAATATCAAAATAAAGCAGATTGGCAGCACACTCAGTGAGTTTCGCGGCAAGCTCAGTCCCGGATCGGTTGCTTTGGTATTTTATGCCGGTCACGGCATTCAAATTGATGGCGAAAACTATCTGCCCGCTGTCGATGCTGATATTAGCGCCGAAGAGGATGTTCAAAATCAAAGCATCTCCGTTAAGCAAATCATGACGGTACTCGACATATCAAAGACCCGGCTCAACCTGGTATTCCTCGACGCTTGCCGTAACAACCCCTATTCACGCGGTTTTCGTTCAGCCGAAGGTGGTTTGGCTAAAGTTACCGCTCCTTCCGGCACCCTGATTTCTTATGCCACCCGCCCAGGGAGCGTAGCGGCGGATGGTGATGGTCGTAATGGCCTTTATACCAGCAAATTGCTTAAGCAATTGGGCAGCAGCCAACAAATCGAGCTAAGTTTAAAAGCCGTGGTTAGTGAAGTAAAAGCCGCCTCGAAGGGCAAACAAGAGCCTTGGATGGAAGGTAGCATTGAAGGTGAGTTTTGTTTTGCTGGCTGTGGTTTAAATTCGGTGCCTGTTCGGGAAGAAGCTGTTTCACCCGCACTTGATCCAGCGACCATTGAACTAAGTTTTTGGGATAGTATTAAAGACAGTAATAACCCGAAGGATTTTCGAGCCTATTTGGAGCAGTACCCTAAAGGCAAGTTTGCCTCTATAGCGCGTAATCGACTGGAACCCTCTGCTCCGGCAGCAGTGTCTCCCGAACATCCTGTTGCCGACACGAATCCTGCCAGCATTGAGCTCAGTTTCTGGGATAGCGTTAAAAATAGCGATAATCCTGAGGATTTTCGTGCCTATCTCAATAAGTATCCTAAAGGCCAGTTTAAAGCCATAGCGCATAATCGGCTAAAGCAGCTCGCGCCGGTGGCTGTAAGGCCGGAGTTAACGCCGACACCAGCTGAACAGTCGGTTAAAATTGCGCCCAGTGCGCCCAGTGCGCCCAGTGTGGGCAGTACAGGGCCAGGCGGAAGCGTGGTGGTTTTTGCTGACAGTTCCGGTTTGCATGGCTTGGAGGCAAAAGCCGCGGACGAGGCAAATAAATTAGACTGGTCGGCTGCTATTGCTGCTGTTGGCGCTTATGGAATGGGTTGGCGCTTGCCGACAATGAACGAGTTGAATCTGTTATATCAACAAAAGACTCTTGTGGGCGGCTTTACTACTGACTACTATTGGAGCTCTCAGGATGATGGCAATAGCGTCGCGTGGTATGTGTATTTCACCAATGGCGAACAGAACTTCAACTTCAAGAACATCCCCTTCAGGGTACGGGCTGTTCGGTCTTTTTGACTATATATTTCCAGCGCCGAGCTCAAATGAATTAAGACGTATAAAACATATTCAGATGAGCCTAGCGTTATATGGCTATCGGCGACGGCGTACTCCAATAGGAAAATCAACGGAAATTTTGTCGGCTAAGTCGAAAGCTTCTCTAGCCTCTGCGCTAGCCGATGATTCACCCATAAATAGCCCGACTGGAGAATAAGCGGTGGTATACACGCTCTTTTTACATTGATAAGAGGATGTTCTAATAATTTGCCCAGCTTTATAAATGTTAACATCATAGGTATTGGTAATATCAACTCGGGATGGAAGGGTACATAGAGAAAGAATATATAAAACTAATGACCAGCCATCGTTTTCAACTATAGAGTTTTGTTGGACGTCAACTAAATACCCTTTTGAATCCGTGTCGCCTTGCGCATCATTAAAGCCGCTAGCTAATAAATTTTTCTCCAATTCCTGTTTAAAAGATTCAGTTACTCCAGTGCCGGTCGTTTTTAATGTAATCGCGCTATTGCCCGGATTACCATCGCCGAATTGCGCATCACTAATACCCAGATATTTTGTGCTTGAACATCCAACTAATAAAAATATAAAAAATATAGCGATTAAATAATTTTTCATAATTTATTCCCTAAAGACTACCTAATATCATATTTGAATTTTTGCACAAGATTATTAATTGCCTCTTTAGTTAATAAAAATTTGGCGGCTTTAATTTCATTTTCCGGCCGTCCTTGAACAGATACTTCAGATGAATCTCCGCTAGATAATCCGCCAGAAGATTGATTGTCTTTTGTTTTAAATACAGGTGAACAGATGGTCTGATTGTTACAGGCAACATGGATAGCGTCCGACATTGCGGCTCGCTTTCCTTCAACATGTGTCCAATCATAAAACCAAACAGATTTTCCAGTGTCAACCGATATAACCGAAGCGTTTACAGTGCAACTAAGCCTTTTATATGAATTCAATATTCTGCTTTCACTGCCTTTCAATAATTGAATGAACCTTGCCTTCAAATTATCGTTGACCATGGCTGGCTCTCCTTTGGTGCCATTTCCACTGTAATCAGAATGAAAAAACTTCCTGTCCCAACGGGTATTTCCGCCTTGATTCGTATCGGAGCAATCCATAGAGTTAATCAGAAATATGGCGTCAGCACGTAATTGGTTAGCTGCGTCTCTGGGGGATAAGGCATGAGCTTTTTCGGTTTTGTCAAGTTCCACCCAAGAAATAACAGCATAGCCCTCCTTTACAAGCCCCCTTTCAACTTCAGCCATCATTGGGCCACATTCTATGACCAAGTTAGCATTGACATCATCACTTTTTCCGCTCATTTGAGAGCTTGTTTCAGATGCGCATCTACTAGGAGCCTGTATAGCGAGCGTTTTTATATCCTTGCGCTTTATCATGTAATCAGGAGTTGCTACAATCTCAGCTGATTTTTCCGGCGCATCTATAGTGATATAATCGGTTGTTAAAACATAATATTGTGCACAGCCGGAAAGAAGAGTTATAGGGAAAATAAACAAAAGAACCTTATACATACTATTACCATTTTATTATTATGGGAAAACAATCAAATCGCAGTCTAGCACTATAAGCAGTATGCGTAAATAAGAAATATTTCAGCCTATAGCAAAATCGTTCAAGATTAAAAATAATGAATAGGTATATGGATTCTATAGACGCATTTGATTATTTACCGAATATATTTTCTGATGACTTAAAACTCAAGCTTGCTTAATCTCATTAAAATAAAGCGTAGCCCCAATCACCGCAGCCGGGGCAATGATGATATTCAGCACCGGAATAGTCAGCCCCAGCACCGCCAGTCCGCCAAAGCTTAATGCGCCCAACCGGATACTTTTAACCAAGTCTTTCTGCTCGGAAAACAACACGCCCTGGTTTTCCAGCGGATAAGCCAGATATTCCAGCGCCATGCCCCAGGCTCCGAACAGCGCCCATAACAAAGGCGCAAGCACATTGATGCCGGGGATGATCGACACGATCAGCAACGGCAAGGCTCGGGTCGCCAGATAGCCGATGCGCCTGGCTTCCGCAATCAGGACTTTGGGCAGCGGCTGTTCGGCGGCTGCAAGAGCCTGCCCGCCGCTGACTATCGCCAGCGTTTTTGCCGATAACTTGCCGTAAAAAGGCGCGGCCAACAGGTTCGCCAACACCGTAAAGGTGAAAAATCCGGCGATAAAAAAACTGATGAAAAACAGCGGCCATAATACCCAGCTCAGCCAGTGAAGCCAGTCGGGGATGAATCGCTCGATTAAATCCGAGATATAAAAATAACCCAAGGTTAAGCCGACGCTGTACAGCGCCATGTTGATTAATACGGGGATGATGATAAATTTGCGCAATTCCGGGCTGGTCAATAAGTTCAGCCCTTTAAACAAAAAGCCGATGGCTAATGCCGGATTATTGCCTTTCTTATCAAACTGCATTTTTTAAACTTTCCACGCCTTGCCCGGCTGGATTCAATACCACGCCGCGCTCGGTTACGATCGCCGAAATCAGTCCCGCCGGAGTCACGTCGAAGACCGGATTCCAGGCTCTGACCGGGGAGTTGTTTTTGATATAACTCGCAGGCAATAACTCGTCCTGGCTGCGTTGTTCGATTTCTATCTGATCGCCGTGACGCGTATCCCAGTCTATCGTCGAAGTAGGCGCTACCACCATCATTTTTACGCCGTGCTGCCTGGCCAGCATGGCCAACGAATAGGTGCCGATCTTGTTTGCGGTATCGCCGTTGGCGGCAATGCGATCCGCGCCTACGACAACCCAATCGATAGCGCCGGAGCGCATCAGCCATGCCGCCGCCGAATCGGCGATCAAGGTTGACGGGATGCCGTCTTGCGCCAATTCCCAAACGGTCAGCCTTGCGCCTTGCAGCCAGGGTCGGGTTTCACCGGCATAGACATTGATATGTTTCCGTTTATAAGCGCTACGGATAACGCCCAGCGCCGTACCGTAACCGCCGGTTGCCAAGGCTCCTGCGTTGCAATGCGTCAGCACGCCTTGGGCGTCAGCCAGAATATCCGCGCCCAGTTCGCCCATATGGTGATTGGCGGCAATATCGTCGCTATGGATTTTTTCAGCGCAAGCCAGAATAGCTGCGGGGAAATTATTCAGCGGCTTAGCCAGTACGGCTTTCATCTGATCCAGCGCCCAAAACAAATTGACCGCCGTGGGCCTGGATTTTGCCAACATGGCTATATCGGCCTCCACTTTTTGCCGCCAATGGTTGGACTGGGCATAGTGTTTGCGTATCGATAGCGCCACGCCGTATGCGGCGGCTATGCCGATAGCCGGGGCGCCGCGAACGCGCATGGTCACAATGGCTTCGTTTACGCCGACCGCATCGGTGTATTCATCGTAAACGATTTTTTTCGGTAATTGGCGTTGATCCAGTACTTTTAAAGTGCTGCCTGTCCATTGCAATGCTCGTACGGTTAATTTGTTTTGCATAGTCGTTTTTTTGTTAAAAAGTTATAATTTGACAACCCAACACAGGAATATCTAATGACAGTTGTCGATACCCTCATCCACGCTAGGTGGATTATACCCGTTGAACCGGAATCCGTAACCTATGAACATCACACATTAGTTATCGATGATGGCAGAATTATCGATTTGCTGCCCACCGAGCTTGCCAAGCAGAAGTATCAGGGTACTACCACCGAGAATCTGGAGCATCATGCGCTGTTGCCCGGACTAATCAACAGCCACACCCATGCCGCGATGACCTTAATGCGCGGCATTGCCGACGATTTGCCACTGATGGACTGGCTGCAAAATCATATCTGGCCGCTGGAACAAAAATGGATGAGCGAGACGTTCGTCAAAGACGGCACCGATCTGGCGATAGCCGAGATGATACTAGGCGGCACAACCTGTTTCAACGACATGTATTTCTTCCCGGAAATCACCGCCGCGCAGGCAATACATCACGGCATTCGCGCCAGTGTCGGCTTGATCGTCATCGATTTCCCGACGGTCTGGGCCGAAAACAGTGAGGCCTATATTGAAAAAGGCCTGGCACTGCATGAGCAACTACGCCACCACCCGTTGATTTCCACGCCGTTTGCGCCGCATGCGCCGTACACGGTGTCGGACGAGCCGTTGCAGAAAATCAAAACCCTGGTCGATGAACTGGAACTGCCGATCCACATGCATGTCCATGAAACGCAGCACGAGATCGAACAGGAACTGGAAAAAAACGGTCAACGCCCCTTGCAAAGATTGCATGACCTCGGCCTGATCGATCCGTCGTTCATCGCCGTGCACATGACCCAGCTTACCGACGACGAAATCGTCCGCTTTGCAGAATCCGGCGCTCATATCGTGCATTGCCCCGAATCCAATTTAAAACTGGCCAGCGGATTTTGCCCGGTGGCCAAGTGCATCGCCGCAGGCATCAACGTGGCCTTGGGCACCGACGGCGCGGCCAGCAACAATGACCTGGATATGTTCGGCGAAATGCGCACCGCAGCGTTGCTCGGCAAAGCCGTCGCCGGTGACGCCAGCGCCATTCCGGCGATGACCGCCCTGCGCATGGCGACCATCAACGGCGCCAAGGCATTAGGCTTGGATAATGAAATCGGCTCGTTAACCATCGGCAAAGCCGCCGACGTGATCGGCATTGATCTGTCGCATTTGGAAACCCAGCCGCTATATTGCCCGATCTCGCAAATTGTCTATGCCGCAAGCCGTCAGCAAGTCACCGATGTCTGGGTGGCTGGCAAACGTCTGTTAAAGCAGCGCCATTTGACTACGGTTAATGTTGATGAACTGAGGATGAAAATCGCCGAATGGCAGGAGCGGTTGGCGGGTTGATTTATCCTGTTTGATGCTGCAAGGCCGCCCTGATGCAACGCAAAATCCCGTAACTGTATTGTCCGTCAAACAACTCATAAACCGGCTTAAGCGCATTCCTTTGTTCTTCGGGCAAGCTGATAATGCATTCTTCTATCCGCCTGATTTCCGGTTCGGGCAATTCAACGACATCGGCCAGCACCAGCATGCCTTGCTCCAGGGATTGCGCCAGATGGCTGTAAATGGTTTCTTCTTTAAGCTCCCGTTGCTGGGCGACCTGCTTTACGCTGTAGCCCAGCCGGAATAAGGCCACCGATTCGGCCATGGTATCCGACAGGCCAACCGGCCTGTTGCCGAGATCGGCAAACTCCTTGATCACAGCCAGGAATTCATCGGCGTAAAGTTCCAGTTTGCGTTCGCCGACGCCGGACAACAGGCTCATTTGCTGGCGATTGCTAGGCTTAGCTTCCAGCATCGCCATCAAGGTCGCGTCATGGAAAATCA
>JANYKK010000244.1 GCA_025361585.1 Methylobacter sp.
GAAGGCGAAAAATGCAACCCGGAATTACGAGTTGGATAAAACCATTACCCATACCCGATTGGCGACAGGGGCGTTGCGCCGCTTGTCCGTAGCTGTGGTTGTCGACGACCGGCATGTAGCTCAAGGCGATGGCAAAGTTACAACACAGCCGTATTCCCAGGAAGACATTAATCGTTTTAGTGATCTGGTAAAGCAGGCGGTTGGTTTTGATAGTAGCCGTGGCGATCAGGTTACGGTCACTAATGTGACTTTCAAAATAGACGAACTTGTTGAAGCCTTGCCGGCAATACCTGTTTGGGAACAGGGCTGGTTTTTTGATCTTATAAAACAAATTGCCGCTGTGTTGGCTGTATTGTTCTTGTTTTTCGGGGTGTTGCGACCCACCATGCGCAGTCTTGTCGGGCGGGATATGGAAGAGAAAAAAAACTTGGCTTTGGCGGAGGCGCAAGAGAAGGCTGCTGCTATGGGAGGCACTGTTCGCTATAACGAACAAGGTGCACCAATCGCGGTGCCGGCCGGTCAACAATCCATAAATTTTGCAATGCCCGCCGAGATGCAGGATCTGCTGCTTTTGGATGTTCCTCAGAGTTATGAACATCGCCTGGAATATGTGAAAAGATTGGTCGATGATGATTCGAAAGTAGTAGCGTCAGTTATTAAATCATGGATTAGAAAAGATGGCTAAGCCGGCGGTAACGAAAGAGTTAACCCAAGTTGATCGTGCCGCTGTTCTGTTGTTGGCGCTGGGCATGGATAGGGCTGCGCTAGTTCTAAAGCACATGTCTCCCAGAGAAGTACAGACATTGGGTATCACCATGGCAAGCGTGGGCGAAATTTCCATAGAGATGATGGATGAAGTGGTTGAGGAATTTATTGTCGCGGTAAAGAATCAGACGGCTCTGGGTATGGATACCGATGAGTATATCCGCACTGTGTTAATTAGCGCTTTGGGTGCAGATAAAGCGAACAATATCCTTGATCGAATTCTACAGGGCGGTAATACCAAGGGTATTGAGCAGCTGAAATGGATGGATACCCGGTCGATTGCGGACATGATTCGGTTGGAACATCCTCAGATTGTCGCAACAATTATGTCTTTGATGGACAGTGAGCAGGCGGCTGATGTGATGATGTTCTTGCCTGAAAATATGCGTTCCGATTTGATGATGAGAATTGCAACCATGAAAGGCATACAGCCATCCGCTCTGCGAGAGCTGGATCAAATCATGGAAAAACAATTAACAGGCTCTGACAATGTTAAATCGACCAATATCGGCGGCGTCGATGCGGTGGCTAATATTTTGAACTTCCTGGATGGCGGCGCTGCCGACTTGGTTATGTCGGGTATTGCCGAACACAGATCTGAATTGGCTCAGGAAATTCAGGAGAAGATGTTCACCTTTGAAGACCTTACTTCGATTGATGAAAGAGGTATGCAAACCTTGTTGCGTGAAGTTTCAACCGGTCAGTTGCTGCTGGCGTTGCGCGGTGTAGGTAGTGAGCTTAAGGAAAAAATATTCAGCAATATGTCCAAACGGGCGGCGGAAATGCTGCGCGATGATTTGGAGGCTTCGCCGCCCGCTAAGTTAAGCGAAGTGGAATTGGCGCAGAAAGACATATTAGCCATTGCCAAGAAATTAGCGGATGCAGGTGAGATACAAATGGGCGTCGGTGGTGATGAGCTCATCTAAGACACCAAGATTCACGACCGCCGAGCTGGAATCGTTAAGATTATGGAGTATGCCGGATGTTTCCGGCGTGGATGCAAGGAAATCCGAGGCGGTGGAACTTGAGGAGGAAGAACTGTCGCCAATTTTGACGGTTGATGAAATTGAGGCCATGCAAAAGCAGGCGTATGACGAAGCATTTGCACAAGGTAAAAGGCAAGGCTTTCAGCAAGGTTTTGAAGAGGGATCAAAGAAAGGCTACGAGGATAATGTGCACTTGTTGCAAGCCCAAGCGGCGACACTGCTCAGTCTTTTGGAATCCTTAAGTGAACCGTTTAAGCGCCTCGATGAAGAAGTGGAAAAAGAGCTGGTCAAGCTGGTTATCGGGGTTGCAACGCAAATAATCCGTCGTGAAATCAAGCTGGATCCGGGGCAAATCGTTGCCGTTGTTCGTGAAGCAATTAATGTCTTGCCCTTAGCGGCCCAAAAAATAACTTTGAAGTTACACCCGGATGATGCCGAGTTGGTGCGCTCTGCATTAGAGTTAGATGAGTTGTCACCAAGCTGGAGCATAGTTGAAAATCCGTTGATTGCTCATGGCGGCTGCGAAGTCGATACCGAGATTTCACATGTGGATTCGACTGTAGAGCATCGTTTGGCCGCTGTTATTGCAATTCTATTGGGTGGGGATCGGGAACGCGACACCATAGATGCAGGAGCTTCTATAAATGGAGGAAGTACGACTCCACTCCCACAGACGGGGGAGGTAGAGCAACGCATGGAGCAGTTGCCGAGAGCGCCAACAGTAGATGAAACTACCGCGTCGGCTCTACATCCTGTAGGCAACGCAGAAACAGTTGCCGAGGATGAGGGCGAGGATAACAGCTTGTGATTCCTGCAGCTGATCGGTCACAGATTTGGCTGGCTAAATTAAAACCCTATTCCGAAAGATTGACTGAAGTCCCCGAGCTTATCGTCGAAGGCAGGCTTTCCCGTATGGTGGGATTGACGCTGGAAGCGGTGGGTTGTCGGGCGGCTATTGGTTCCCGCTGCCGAATCGAGGCAAAAAACGGCAGAATGATTGAAGCGGAAGTCGTGGGGTTTTCCGGCACACGTATTTTTTTGATGCCGACTGCTGAAGTTCATGGGCTGGAGCCGGATTGTCGCGTTATTCCATTAGGCAAACATAGCCAAGCCAAAGTCGGTTTTGGTTTGTTGGGGCGAGTGCTTGATGGCGCAGGCAATGCGATTGATGGTAAAGGCCCGCTTAAAACCGATGCCCTGGTTTCGCTTAACGGCGAACCGATTAATCCGCTGTCAAGAAGGCCGATACGCGAGCCGCTCGATGTCGGAGTTAGAGCGATAAACTCGATACTCAGTGTCGGGCGTGGGCAGCGCATGGGCCTATTTGCTGGTACCGGGGTGGGAAAAAGCGTGTTGTTGGGCATGATGACCAAGTTTACTACAGCTGATATTGTTGTGGTCGGCCTAATTGGCGAGCGAGGGCGAGAAGTCAATGAATTTGTACTGAAAACCTTGGGTGAGGAAGGACTTAAGCGTGCGGTAGTAGTAGTTTCGCCTGCCGATTGTCCGCCTTTGATGCGTGTTCATGCAGCGTTATTGTCAACCAGCATTGCCGAATATTTTCGCGACCAAGGGCTTGATGTATTGCTGTTGATGGACTCGTTAACGCGGTTTGCCCAGGCGCATCGTGAAATCGCCTTGGCCATTGATGAACCGCCTGCTACCAAGGGCTATCCGCCCTCGGTTTTTGCCAAATTACCGCATTTGGTGGAACGTGCCGGCAATGCCGATCATGGAGGCGGGTCTATAACCGCTTTCTATACAGTCCTGGCTGAGGGCGACGATACCAATGATCCTATTGCTGACGCGGCCAGAGGGGTGCTGGATGGGCATGTCATTTTATCCAGAAGCTTGGCCGAATCAGGGCATTTCCCGGCTATTGATATAGAGGCGTCAATCAGCCGTGTTATGCCGGACATCATTGATACCGAACATTTGAAGATGGCGCGGGAATTACGGCGCATGTATTCGCTTTATCAGCAAAACCGCGATTTGATCAGCGTCGGCGCGTATCAGACAGGGTCAGACCCCAGAATCGACAAGGCCATTGAAAAAAATCCGGCGATTTTAGAGTTTTTACAACAGGACATGGACGAGCCGGTTGATATGAATCAGAGCCTACATGAGCTGGCGTTGTTACTGGACATAAATTAGGACTCCTGCCGACTGAGTTCCAAGCCCACTTAGAATATAAAGGACATAAGTGAAAAAATCGCAGCGCATCAAAACGATAGTAGACATTAAAGCGGCACAGGAAAAAAACGCTTTGGAAGTGTTGGGCGCAGTTCAAAGAAAACTTCAGGCCCTACAGGTGCAAGTTGAAGGCCTAAGAATTTATCGGCGGGAATATCAGGATAGATTTGATCAATTGGGTATTAAGGGGGTCAATGTAGCGCAGCTCCTGGAGTTTAGATCGTTTATCGATAAGCTCGATAAGGCCATAATAGGTCAGGAGCAAATGTTGAGTTCAATTGAAGCCGAATTGATGGACAAAAGAAAAATCTGGAAAGAGCTGCATCATAAAACGCAAAGCTTGCAGAAGGTTTGCGATTCAGCATTGCTGGTAGAAATGAAGCAGGAGGCAAAACGGGAACAGTTGGAACAGGATGAGCGGGCATCCAGGATTGGTCGGAATAACTCAAGTGGCATGGGAAATGCTTAGTCAATATGTAGGATCTCAGGAGAATTGATTATGAATATTGAAAGTGCAAATTTATCATCTTTAACGACTAGTAGCGGTACGGTGGAAAGTCTGTCGCCCCCTTTGACTGATGGTAGTGTTGTTTCCGAAGGTTTTTCAGGTGCTTTAGTCACGCAGATTGGGCTGTTGGGCAATATAAAAGCCGAGGATTTGTCGCCTTTGCCGATATCGGATATTGCTGTTTTACAAGGCGCCAATGATTCGCCAAATGTTGCCGGGTTATCTGTAGACAAGACTGCTATGCAAGATGTTGCCGCTTTATTAGGTAATGATTTGCCGTCGTCGTACAAAACAAAAGAAGATGTTGGTCATGAGGCCGCCTTGGCGGTGGTAACGGATACTTTAAAATATATGACTATGGCTACTACGGCTGCTGAGAAGGCTGCTGAGTCGGCGCAAAATATGAAAGACGTGATTGCAATGGCTGTTTCATCCCCGCAAAACATCAAAGATGCCGTTGTACCGACTGCTCTGGCTGAGCAAAATATGAAAGACGTGATTGCAATAACTGTTTCAGCCCAGAAGAACAACCAAGATGCAAGTGCATCGTCTGTTCCGGTTGAACAAAATACGACAGAACTAGCTGCCGGAGCCGTGCAAAGCATGAGCGTTGTTATGGATGCCCCGACTCAAATAAATGATAAGCCTGATAAAAAGAAAGTTGAAGGAGATGTTCAAACAGCAGATGTTGACGATAATCAGGGGGCTTTGGGGTTATTGGCAGGCATCATAGTTCCTGCGGTAATGCCGACTGAGCAAGCTAAAACGTCCAATAACTTGGCGACTCCAGATACAACTGAAAGTGGGGCGCTGTTGTCGTTTATAAAACCATCGGCTGGGGATGCTAAATCGAATCAGTCTTTGAAAGCTTTTAATGACGGGCTGCCTAGTGAAACAGTTTTTGGTCGGCCGGTTCAGGACAAGCAGGACTTTAATTTAAAATACTTCGATAATGCCGGGCAAGCTGAAAAGATCGGGCTGGTTGAGCGGCAAGTGTTAAGTTCTGAGAGTGAGAAAGCGTTGTCTCGTGTTGGAACGGACATAGCTGCGCTTAATAGGCCTGTTGTTGAAAATAAAGCGGATGTTCCGGCAATAACCAAGCCGCTATCGCATCCAGAATGGAATAAAGATCTGGGTGAGCGGATAGTCTGGATGAGCAGCAAAGCCATACCTTCAGCAGAAATCAGGCTGAATCCGCAGCATCTTGGCCCCATATCGGTTCGTGTTAATGTCGCGGATGATCAGGCGACTGTTGCTTTTACAGCGCAGCATGCGGCCACAAGAGAAGCACTTGAAGCATCCATTCCCAAGTTACGGGAAATGATGGGCGCGCAGCAGCTCAACCTAGTGGAAGTGAATGTTTCTCAAGGTACCTCGTCAGATCAAGGCCGTTCACAAGCGCAAAATTTTGCGCAAACAGCGGATGGTCGCGGGCAGCAAGGCGCAGCAGGTGCAGTCATTGATGGAGCCGAAGATGTTGAGCAAGAAATCGAAAGTGGACGAGCTGTTGTCAGCAAGGGCTTGTTGAGTATTTATGCGTAGCATTAAGTTGTAGTTAGGTGTTTTTAAAATTGAGCTTGTTGTTACGGGTAATTTAATTATTTTCCCTAAAAAGGCACTAGTGATAGTGCTGTTTCTAAATGCTATTCTTTTCAAGAGCTAAAAAAACATTTATAATGCGCAGTTCTTAGGGGCCGTGTGCTCCTCCTTGCTTTACCATCTTTAGAGACAGAGGTGGGAGGCTTAACCGAAAGGAAAAAACATGCGACATTATGAAATTGTCTTTTTAGTCCATCCTGACCAGAGTTCTCAGGTTCCAGCGATGATTGATCGTTATAAATCAACCATCGAAACTGCATCCGGTAAAATCCATCGTTTGGAAGACTGGGGACGTAGACACCTAGCTTACCCAATCAATAAAATCCATAAAGCGCATTATGTGCTGATGAATGTTGAGTGCGATCAGGCTACTTTAGAAGAGTTGGAAAGTGGCTTTCGCTTTAATGATGCCATTTTGCGTAGCATGACTTTATTGAAAAAAGCGGCAATTACTGAGGCATCTATCATTGCTACATCAACAGCCGAAGAAAATAAAGTAGCTGAATCAAGAGTCAAAGATGCGGCAGCCAGAGCGGCTGTGACTGACATTGACGACGAACTTGATCTGGATGATCTCGATGAAGACTTTGATGCTGACGCACTCATTTCTGAATAAAACTTTTAACACTTGGATTTACGGGAATTATTATGGCACGTAACATTAGACGCAAAAAATTCTGCCGATTCAGTGCAGAAGGTGGAACAGAGATCGATTATAAGGATCTGGATTTATTGAGCGATTACATCACTGAAATCGGTAAAATCGTCCCTAGCCGTATTACAGGAACCAGCGCTAAGTATCAAAGACAGTTAGGTGTTGCAATTAAGCGTGCTCGTTTTATTGCATTACTGCCTTTCTGCGACGCTCACAAATAATACGCTGGACGTTTGGTGGGCTTTTTAGCTGAGTACATTATGCGGGGGAGAATGCAAGCCATGATAGTGGCTTCCACTCTCGCCATGGTGTCGCTGATCATGCCTCCAGTAAGTATAGTAAGTTCAGCCTCTGTCGCTCTGGTTACATTAAGGCGGGGAGCTCTTGAGGGCTTGATCGTTCTGGGGTGTTCAACTGCGGTAGCTGGAGTATTAGGCTTTTTCCTGCTAGGCAATTATCAATTTGTATTGCTTTATGGGATGGTGCTGTGGGTTCCGGTTTGGTTAATTTCAATCATTTTAAGAGAAGGGCGGTATTTATCTCTGGCGGTTGAAATTGCGGTATTGATTGGTGTCCTGGGGGTTATTGGTTGTTATCTCTATAACGCCGAGTTGGCAGCAATGTGGAAAGCTATGCTTTCGCAAATGGTGCCTCCGAATGCTCCCGTTGAAGATATTCAGCATACATTGGATGTGTTGTCCCATTATATGACTGGTATCGTCGCTGCCGCCGCAGTGTTTGGCCTGCTGTTCGGCTTGTTTATGGGGCGTTGGTGGCAAGCTTTGCTTTATAACCCCGGCGGATTCAGACAAGAGTTTTTGTCTCTGAATACACACCCAAGATTGGCAATAGGCAGTATTGTAGTGGTAGTCATTGCATCATTAAGTTCCGGCGTGATTTCTGAAGTTTCGTGGAATGTCGCTATTTTGCTGGTGGTGTTATACACATTCATTGGAACGGCAGTATTGCATGCCGTATTTGCCGCGATGAAAATGGGTCGCTATATAGTGCCGATGTTTTATGTAACAATGTTTCTGATACCCCATGCCATGCTGCCAGTTGCTATAGTCGGATTGAGCGATGCCTGGATGAACTTACGAAATAAAATTTCAAATCAACAGACGCCTGATGGCGTAGAAAAATAGCCGGATAAAATCCGAAATGAGGTCATAAAAAATGGAAGTTATTCTTCTTGAAAAGATAGCAAATTTGGGTAACCTGGGCGATAAGGTCGTCATTAAGTCAGGTTATGGTAGAAACTATCTTGTACCGTATGGTAAGGCCGTTGCGGCAACAGCGACTAAAATTGCTGAATTTGAAGCGCGTCGCGCAGAACTTGAGAAAGCGGCGGCAGAAAAGCTGGCTGCGGCCCAGGCGCGTGCCAATGCATTGGGCAAGCTTCAGGTTGTGATTACGCATAAAGCTGGTGATGAAGGCAAATTGTTCGGATCAATCGGTACGCAAGCTATTGCTGACGGTATTACCGAAGCAGGCGTTGCTGTTGAAAAGCATGAGATTCGTTTGCCTCAAGGCGTTATTCGTCAAATCGGCGAATACCAGATTGATATTAATTGTCATACCGATGTTGTCGTAAAAATGCCCATTAAAGTTGCAGCTGAAGCTTAATTAAGCTTTAAGGCAAGGGGTCGCAAGGCTCAAGGATGTAAGGTGACTTACATCCTTGAGCCTGTCCGCAATGCGTACTTTTTATTCCGCTCTCTTTTATCTGTTAATCCCCTTCATACTGGTTCGCCTGATCTGGCGAAGTATTAAAGCGCCCGCCTATCGATACAGATGGGGTGAGCGATTCGCTTTTTATAATAGAAAATTTGCCCA
Organism: Methylobacter sp.; assembly: GCA_025361585.1. Classification (GTDB taxonomy): domain Bacteria; phylum Pseudomonadota; class Gammaproteobacteria; order Methylococcales; family Methylomonadaceae; genus Methylobacter_A. The sequence continues at coordinate 8,543 of JANYKK010000244.1, forward strand.
AAATGTCATTTGGTTTCACGCGGTTTCGGTGGGTGAGGTCGAGTCTTTATTTCCTCTGGTCAAATTAATTCAACAGCAGCATCCCGATGTAAAGTTGTTGATTACGACCACAACACCCACAGGTTCAGCACGAATTAAAGCAGTGATGCAGGAAAGCGTGGAGCATGTTTACCTACCCTATGACATTCCCTGTGCTGTCAGTCGGTTCATGCAGTGCTTTAAACCTAGGGTGGCGGTCATTATGGAGACTGAAATTTGGCCCAATCTTTATGCCTGTTGCGGTAGTAATCAAGTTCCCTTATATATCATTAATGCCCGCCTATCGGAAAAATCGGCAAGTGGTTATCAAAGGATTCCTGCGCTTGTTTTCCCTGCTTTAGCCCAGGTCAAATTGATTGCGACGCAAACACAGGATGACGCACGGCGGTTTGTCGCTATAGGTGCCAACACTGAAACAGTCAGAACGCTAGGAAATATAAAGTTTGATGTTGAAGTTACAAATGCAATTATTGATCAAGGCTTGCAGTTAAAGATTAATTTGTTTACTGGGCGATTTGTTTGGCTGATTGCCAGCACTCATAAAGATGAGGAGGCCATATTTCTCGAAATCTATAAAGAAATAAAGCCGAAAATCCCAGAGTTATTGCTGGTTATTGTGCCAAGGCATCCAGAGCGTTTTGGTGAAGTAAAAAAATTGTGTGAGCAGTATCAGTTAGCCGTAGTAGCGCGTAGCTCCGGCGAAGCTTGCCATCAGCATGTTGATGTATATCTGGCTGATACTATGGGTGAGTTAAAGATGCTTTATGCGGCTTCTGATGTAGCCTTTGTCGGCGGCAGTATGGTACCCGTCGGAGGACATAATATTCTTGAAGCGGCAGCAGTAGGGACGCCGGTTTTGTTTGGCCCGTACATGATGAATTTTAAAGACATAGCTCAAGGGGTGTTGAGGCAGGACGCGGCAATACAATGCCAGACTAAAAATGAAATAGTCACTGCGATTGCTGACTTATATGCAGATACAGCATACAGGCAATCGCTAGCTGAAAAAGGCAAGGCGTTTGTTCGACAAAATCAGGGCGCGATCACTAGGATTTTTGACATTCTTGATCAAGACATTTGATTTTTTTACTTATATTTAGTTAGGCAAAGCGTCCGCCCCTTGCCTGCATCCATATAGGCAAAAAAAACCTCCCAATGCTTTGCAGCAGGGAGGTACGCAAACAGTCTATGAGGATGGCTGCTTGTAGGTTCAACACCAGGAGGTGGGCTGATCATCTGAGTTTGGCGCTAAGCCATAACGTATTTTGAGATTAGCTTTAATAATAGATAATCATGTGGATTTATTTGTGCGTTATTGCACAGATTAACTATTTTGGAACGCCATGTTGGTTAGCTTGTGCGTTTAAAGTGCCGTATTTACGCGATAGCTAGATTTCGCTTGTTTATAAATTTTCCCATAGCTGGCTATATTGAGAAGAGATGTTGCATGATAAATGAAATAAAAGACAAATCAGTTCAGACCTTTCTTGACGAACTGGCCAGTAAATCGGCTACTCCCGGCGGCGGCAGTGCGGCAGCGGTAATGGGTGCGCAGGCGGCCGCTTTAATCAGCATGGTTTGCAATTTGACCATAGGTAAACCCAAGTATGTTGAAGTTGAAGCTGACATGCGGGCATTGCTGGAAAAGTCGGAAGCGTTACGTGAACTGCTGACCGGCATGATTAAGGCCGACGTTGAGGTCTTTGACCGATTAATGGCGACCTACGGTTTACCAAAAGATTCCAGTGAAGAAAAGGAGGCGCGTAGCGCGGCCATTCAGGTAGCCTTAAAAGAAGCGACCGATGTTCCTTTGGCCTGTGCACGCGCCTGCGCAGAAACAATTGCATTGAGCCGAATTGCTGTAGACAAGGGTAATACAGGCGTGATCAGCGATGCTGGTGTGGCCGTAATGGCCGGTTACGGCGCGCTTAAAAGCGCTGCATTAAATGTTTACATTAATGCAGCGGGCCTTAAAGACAGGGCTTTTGCCGATGCGAAATTAGCAGAGTTGGAAATTATTTTGAATGGCGCTGATATTGCCGCAGAAGAAGTTTACCAAGCCGTAAAAGCCAAGCTGTAAGCGTTAGCAGGGAGATGTTTATTTAGCACATGGGGTAAAAAAGAATTGACGATACACGGATGCATCGTTATCATATGCAGCTCTTCAAGAGTGGTTGATGAGTTTACATAGCCATTAAAAAGGAGATTGTCGGGGTATAGCGCAGTTTGGTAGCGCGCCTGCTTTGGGAGCAGGATGTCGGG
>JANYKK010000037.1 GCA_025361585.1 Methylobacter sp.
CGCCGGTGTGGTAAATTTAAAGCACGAGCTGGACATGAAACGGGCCGAATTGTCCAAGCTGGCCGATGTGACTCACGGCATCGATGATATTGCCGCCAGTATTTCCAGCGGCGGCTTTAAAACGGAAGGGATGATTATCGCTCCGTGCTCGATGAAAACCTTATCGGCCGTTGCGCACGGTTTCGGCGATAACCTGATTTCACGCTCGGCCGACGTGGTGTTAAAAGAGCGCCGCCGTTTGGTGGTCATGCCGCGTGAGACGCCGTTAAACCTGGTGCATATCCGCAACATGGCGAGCGTGACCGAAATGGGCGGCATCATCTTTCCGCCGATGCCCGCTTTTTACAGCAAATCGGATTCGCTGGCGGCCATGGTCGATGAGACTGTTGGCCGGGTTCTGGATATGTTCGGCGTTAATGTGGACGGCTTGTACACGCCTTGGGAGGGATTGTAGAAGCTAAGGGGATAAGTTATTTGTAAAATTCTGAACTTGATCTGAGAGTTTTAAAATATTTGCTTGGATTGAACCTGACACTGACGGTCTTAGTTTGGCCAAAAGCGGACGATGGCGCGTAAAAATTGATCACTGATTCGCAAATTAATAGCTTTAATTAGCTGCAAACGTTTAAACTAACATCTAAAGCCATTTTCTTTATGAATGGTATCATCAACCTTTCAATCATTCTGTAGTAATTATAATAATTTTATTATATGATTCAGCCCGTTTCGACTGGAAAAAAGTTCGCACTGTTCGACTACACCGATAAAAGTGGTAATAACGACATTAAAAAGTGGACACAAGGACTAGAGCCGACTCAACGAGGAAAGCTTAACGCGAGACTCGACATGCTTTCATTACATGGCTCTGAATTATTCCCAGAAATACTTGCTGGCACTAACACAGCAGGCATTCTAAAGCTTAAGGTAAAAGGCAAAGTTCAGCTTAGACCGATGCTTTGCCAAGGGCCGATTAATCATGAAAAAGAATTTACACTACTGATAGGCGCAACAGAGCGCGACTTTTGCCTTGTCCCTGATAAGGCAGATAAGAAAGCTAACGACAGAAAAGAAATAATCGTCGGAAACCATAACAGGAGGCGTACTCATGAAAGAATTAATTAAATCACTGGCCGCAGAATTCAATGATAAGGAATACGCACATGCTTATATGGAAGAGTTTTCTAATATGGCAATTGCTGCGCAAATAAAAGTATTGAGAGAGCAACACAACTGGACACAGAAACAACTTGCTAAGGCCGCTGAAATGAAGCAAGAGCGCATTTCAACACTTGAAGATGTTGATTATGATGCTTGGACCATCAAAACATTGCGTAAACTTGCTAAGGCTTTTGATTTAACAGTAAAAGTCTCCTTTGAAAAATTCAGTAGCGGTATTTTAGACGTTTCTAAAATTAGCGCAGAAACATTAAAACGAACCTCACGAGAAGAAGACTTAAAGGAGTTTTCAGGTAATGCATTTGGCCGCAAAGAAGTATTTTGGAGCTCTCAATCTGTAACAACTATGAGGCCAAGTCCATTTCTAGTGTATTCTGGTGGTCTAGCTGTAAATGATGAGTATCATGAGACAAGCAGAAAAGTAGCATGAATAGAGAAGCACTTCAAAAAGCTGTAGATAATCTTGCAATACAGATGATTTACTTGCGGTCTACGGATGCACATCTTTGCAATGATTTTGATCCTTTAGTTCCCAATCAAGAATTAATAGGCCAATTTAATATTGGTATTAAATCCTGTCATGCCAAGGAACTTAAAGACGAGGCCGGACTTTATCATAGGGTTTTGGTCTATCAAACTGAAGCGCGTATGCGTTACTTAAAAGGCCCTATTAGTGATGAGTTGAAAAATGACTTAGAAGAAGAGCAGCTAGAGAAGTTAATGGCTGCTGAAATAGTGGCAACATTTGTTTCTGAATATGGCATTACTTGTGATGAGGAATTACCACAAGATGCTGTTCTTGAATTCGGCAGAGTCAATGTACCCCATCAAATATGGGCTTACTGGAGAGAATATTGCCACGCAACATGTGCTCGTATGTCTCTTCCAGTATCCATTTTGCCTATGTACATCATAAATAAGTCAACAGATTCAGAAAGATAATCGCGCGAGGCAAATCTATAACATGCAATATCGGCTCGACCCTCCATTCAGTTATTTTTGTTTAGTGGAGCGTTGTAGAGTAATACTTGGTCAACAAATCGATCAACTGGGGCACGTACATTTGGTGGTCGCGTTTGTTTAAGGATCGTAGGCTGGGTTGAGCAGTGCGATACCCAGCTTTAAAGGCCGCAAATGCTGGGTTTCACGTGCCTACATTTAAGTTTATCTTCGATTTAGCTGTTGACTGTTTAGAAGACTTAACTAGACATTCGAGATGAAACCGTGAATTTCGGCTAAGGGGCGAACTAAGACAGCCAATGTTTGATACATTTGAGACTAATTTTGGCAATTGCCAGACAAGTCCAGGGTCTTACAAGTATTCACTACGAAGACCCGAAGGGCACGAAGTTTATGTTTTTTCTTCGTGTCCTGTGTGTCTTCGTGGTAAAAAAAGAATCAGATATGCAAGATATCTATTCTTTGCCGAACATTGTCTTAAGACAACAGCCGCGAGTTTTTACTGTTACGGAAAATCAGCGGTTTTTCATTGTCGGCCAGGGCGCTGGCTTTTGCCGAGTCTATCGCTTCCTGAATGACATGGCGGTTGGGCGATTTGCTGCACACCGGGTCGGCAGCGTACATGTCGCCGC
>JANYKK010000038.1 GCA_025361585.1 Methylobacter sp.
TAATTCTTCATGAACTCGCTCAGGCTATAGCCTTTTTGAAATTGAACTTTGTTTTTCATGACGTTATCCCATTCATATGGTGATACTGTCAGTATAGACATTTTTGTAACATTGGCTGTTCTTTATGGGTAATCAGGTAAGATTATTGTAGGTAAGTTAGTTTTTATTAAAAACCGCAGTTAGTCCACGAAAAGCACAAAAATTTTCAAAGCGATGACAATCCGTAGTCCATCACCCAAAGGAAGCGGTAAATCAATAAGAGATACTGATTTATTTCGTGTCTTTCGTGCTTTTTGTGGACGAAATGATTTTTAAAGTTCATCCATGGCTCGACCGGTTTGCCGGACAGTCGTCTTGTTCTGTCGAAATTAGCGGCAGCGTTACCGTGAACGTCGAACCAGAGTTTTCAATGCTGGTCACCGCGATGCGTCCGCCGTGCGCCTGCGTGATCGACTTGGCCATCGGCAAGCCCAGACCTTTGCCATCGTCCCGAGAGTGCAGGGCATTCTGGCTACGAAAATGGCGGTCGAAAATACGCTCCAAATCCTGGAGCGGTATGCCTATGCCTTGATCGGTGAGACTGACGCTTGCTTCCTTTCCGTCCATCCGCAAGACAACCGCGATATGCCCTCCGGGAGTTGAATATCGGCAGGCATTGTCGCCAAGAATGAATAGTAGCTGTCGAAGCCGTTCCTTGTCACCGCGTATCCAGACAGGTTCGGCTACTGTATCCAAGGAAACCGATAGCGAGTGTTCCTCCGCCATCACTTGAAAATTCTCGACGGCGCCTGCCACCAGTTCTGCCAAGTCCAAGCTGTCCCATTCGAATTGGAGGTTGGCGGTTTCGGCACGTGCCAGAAACAAAAGATCGTTGACGTATTTTCCTAATTGCATCGCCAGACCGACGATGCGGTGCAGAGCATCCTTATACTCTTCGGTGTCCCGATCCTGGCCGCGCAGGATGACCTCGGCCTCTCCGCGGATGACGGTAATCGGGGTACGCAGTTCGTGGCTGATGTCGGCTAAAAACTCTCGTCGTTCGTTGTCCATGCGTTTTAATTCAGCGTTTAGCTGATGAAGTTCCAACGTGCGTTCGGCCACTCTTTTCTCCAGCGCGGCGCGTCCTTCGCGCAGTTTATTTTGCTGAACTTCCAGTTCCTGCGCCATTTGATTGAAGTGGCTGGCGAGGTAGCCGAATTCGTCGCGGCTATCGAGAGCAATGCGGTAATCCAAATTGCCGGAGGCAATCTCATCGGTGCCCTTCATCAACGCATCGATAGGCTTCCTAAAGCCGCGTAGCAAAAATATTCCGGCTGTCAGGCAAAACATCGCAGCAGTCAATGATGCCAGAATTGCGATCCAATGTGACTGAACAACCAAAATCTCAAGTTCTTGTTTGGCCTGTCCGGCCTTTTCCCGTTCAGCGTTGATGGCTGCATCGATTAGCGGCTGGAATTTCCCGTCGATTTCTTCTTCCGAGAATTTCGACAGCGCCTGCACCGCCATTTCTTGCTTGCCCAGCTGGCGCAAGCGCTCGACTTCATCGAACCGATACTCGCTGGCATCCAGAAAAGCGGTGAAGTGGGCAACCCTTTCCAGCTCTGCGGGTTTATCGGGCCAATCATCAGTATGATTGTCCGCGACCGCAGTATTTCTAAGCTCCTGCATCGCTTCGTAGAGACGATACTTGGATGATTCTACACCGGCTTCCGCAGTGGGGCTGGCCGTTATCAGCCTATCCATCCGCTGTTTGAAGTGGCGATAGGCTTCCTCTGACAAGCGCTCGTAACGATCGAAAGCCTCATAGGCCGCTTGGCTGCGCTGAAAATTCCGGGCAACCTGGCTTGAACCCCAATACAGCGCGAGTCCTAAAAATAAGACAAAGCCGAACGAAACAACAATGACGACTGCCAAACGGAAACGAAACATACGCTCTAATTGGTGTCGCCGGTTTCATCCATATGTTTTTCCATGGATCTGATGGCTTCCAGCTTTTCCCGTAGAAGCTGGGCTTCATTTTTCTTCGATCCATTGGTATCTTTCGATTCCAGAACGGATTGGACGGTTTTTTGTTTGCGTTCCAGCGAACCGATTTTTCGCGACACGTTTTGCAGGCGTTTTAAGGCTTCCGTATGAATAGCGACAAGCTTCTGCGTCCGTTCGTCGGGCAGGCTTCCTGGTGGAATAGAGTTTAGCCCGTCCAGAATTCTGGGGATTTCACCGCAGCTATCGGAAAGCAAGCGGCCTACCATCAGGTGCAAGTATATTCCTGATCCGGGAGGGTTCTTTTGGCGTTTCAGTAAGGTGCGGCATACATCGACGCGTGACGAAGCGGGTATTTTGGACATGTTGGCTCCAAAAGCCAGCAGTTCGTCAAAATCCGATTGTCCATAGGGATCGTTATAACGGTCTGGATAGCCGGAATACAATTGGGCGCATCCGCTCAGCAGCAAAAGGCTCAGTGCTAAGCTTATTTTTCGAATAGAAAGTAACGGTAGCATAAATAGTGTTGTTCCAAGGTTTTCAGGCTTCACCGGTTAACGGCAGTTGAACGCGGATGCGGGCCCCATGTTGATCTTGTCTTGCGTCAATAATATCGACTTTGCCCTGGTGGTTGGTGACATATTCTTTGACAATAGCCAGCCCCAATCCGGGGCCTTCGACACATTCGTTGTCTTGGGCGGTCTTGCCGCGGAAAAAGGGTTCGAACACATGCGAACGTTCCTCCGGTTCAATACCCGGCCCCTCATCTTCGACTTCCAATTCCATCTGCGTACCCGAATCGCGAAGCATGATGCGTATTTCGCCGCCTGTTGGCGAATATTTCACCGCATTCGACATTAGCTGCTCGATAATGCTGCGCAGTTGGTCGTGGATTCCGGCGATCTCGACCGGCCTGACCAATTTTTTCACGCTGATTGATTTGGTCTGTAGGCGGATTTGAAAATCATCAATGACCGATTCAAGCAGGTTTTTCATATTGACGGTTGCTTTGTGGTTCAGTTCCGACTTCGAGTTGATCTGGCTATAACGGATCAATTCTTCGGACACCGTTTTCAGCTTGTCGATATTGTTGCAAAGCAGTTGTGCGAGTTCTTGCCGGTCACTGTTCGGTTCCTCTGTCGTTTCATTGGCAAGCAGTTCAGCGGCTTCGCGGATGCTCTCCAACGGCAGATCGATCTCTCGGGCCACATTGTGCATGAACTGCTGTTTCGATACCTCCAGTTCCATTAAATGCGTTCTGAGCCATTCCAGGCGATTGCCCAGATAGCGCATATCCGAAGGGCCTTCAACATCGATCGGTTCGTCGAGCTCCCCCGAACCGAGACGGCGGATGCCGGTATCCAACTGCCGCATTGAACGCGAGAGTATGATTAGCAGTATCGCGATGAAGATGAACGAGATTGCCAACAGAACCGCGCCCTTGATTAACAGCCCTTGCTCAAGCGATTCCGATTGTTGGCGCAATTCGTTGAATTGATGGTCAACATGGTTCTCGAATTCACGAGAAAGGCTGGAGGAGGACTCGCGCAGCCCTTGGAAGGCTTCATCGACCGGCAGTTTAAGATTATTCTCGCTCGCCGAGCCAATGATCTGTTGATAAATCAGATTTTCCTTTTCCGATAATTCGTTGACCAATAGAGTTATTTTGTTGCCTACATGCAGTTTTAGCAATTCGCTCAAGGCAAGTTTGAACGAGGCCCGCGTAGTCTCATACGATTGTTGCTCATAAGGCTGGCGTATAGCAGGATCGGACAGCAGTACGAAGAGTCTGGCTTTTCGCTCAAGATCGGCAGTCTTTTGCAAAACCGAGCGTATCGCCTTAGTCTGCTCGAAGACTTGGGAATTAATGGTTCTACCCAATGCCGAGGTTTCGCGCATGCCAAAAGCCGCATACATCACGGCCAAAAAAAGCGGGATAACGGCAATTACAAAGCCCAGGACGATCAGGGATTTTAACGATAAAATGTTATTGAATTTTATCCGGTTACAAAGAGATGTAAGTCGTTCTCCTTGATTCGGCCAAGGCTTTGACAAAAGTTTCGATAAATCCGGTTTTTTGAACATATCCAGAACAAGGTTGGTAATGAATGCTTTCATTGATTGGTGTGTTTGATTGTCAAAAGTAGGTTGCCCTGCAATAAACCATTCGGGATGCCGCGCTGCAAGGGAACCCGATTTGGGCATTGAAAAGTCCCGGCCTGCATCCGAACCATTTGCCAGTTAGCTGCCGTTATTATACACGCAAGTGCCGCATCACTGGCTGGTCGGATATGATTAGGATTTGATTAAAAGTATTGTTTAAATTCAAAAAAATGTTCACTTTATAGCTATTACGCAAATTGTATCAACGTCGCCCCGGTAGTGATGACGCATTGTATAGATACTTATGCGCCCATAAGGGTAAGTTCGGCAGTTTATCCATAACCCCATTTTTACTAGCTATGAAGCCATTGATTTTGTCTGTTTTTATATTGAAAACGGTGTTGGTTGCGCTGGCCGGGTCGTCCGTTGCCAAAGCCGATGTATTCACAGGTTTGCCGGTACGCGGCACAGTCGAGAGACCGATGCTGCTGCTCGAACTGGGCAGTGCGCCTGCACTTGCAGCAATGGAAAAAGATCCCGCTATGCAAGTCCAGACCGGTACGGCCACCGCTGGCTTTGGCGCCGCGTCATTGTTGACCGAAAAAGACGAAGTCCAGGTTTTTCACCAGGGTTTTGGCAGCTGGGGCGCAAATTTCCGTTTCGAACTGAATCCTGCGATTGTGCCGGGACAGTACCGTTTTTATGCCCGCTACAAAAGCGGCGGCGAGGTCTCCCAGGTCAGCCAGAATTTCACGGTCAAGGCCGGGGCAAAACCGGATGAACTGGCGACACGAGGCGATTTTACGCTGACAAACACCACGCCTTGGGAATATCAATGGCTGCAAGCCGCCGCTACCGTCACCGTGTTGCCGGGCGACCGTTGGCTGGAAATCAACAACAGCGGCAAAGCGGACGGAGCCAAAGTTTTCGACGCCTTCCTGCTGAAACTGGAGACGCCGCTCGGCGATTGGATGAACGCCGTCGAGGCTCAAGATCGGAACCGCTTTCTGGCGCTGACCAAGATCGTGCCTGATGCAAGCCGACGCTTGTACGTACTCGACGGCAAAGGCGAACAAGGCAAAATCCTGTTCAAAGGCTTGGCGTCCGATGCCGCGCGGCCTAGTTATGAAAAGCTGTCGGTCTCCTATTTGATAGGGCCGGAAGCCGAAGCCTTGGCCCGCAGCCTGAATATCCCGGCATTGCCTGCCGCAGTGATGGCCGACGATCATTACGCCATCCTCGGCGCGTTGGCCCAGCCCAACAACGAAAAGGATGTAGCCGGATTTCTTGCCGACCCAGGCAAAGTCGGCATGATGCCTACGCCGACGGCGGTTGCTGGCGAAGCTTCTAAGCCGCTTAAGGGCGGCATACCGGACGCTTGGCTGGTTGGCGGTTTGCAGGATGGCTTATCGGGAGTTTCTGTTTTCGGGCTGGATAGCGAGACCGTGTTGCGTTCGAATCCCGGCCAACCCTATCTCAGCCTGCAAATGATGGGCGGGGAAATGCGGGCTTGGCGTATTGCTGCGACGCAAGCCAACGGCGTTGCAGACATCGAGGCCAACACCCAACATTCCTACGGTTGGTCGCGCGGCAGCGGTTATGCCCAGCTGTACCTGCATGTCGATCAGCCGACAAAGGCGTTGCTGCATCTGAAACAGTCCGGCATCAGAACCTTCGGCTGGCTGGATGGACAGCCTTTTAAATTGGCTAATGACCCGAATCCGCCGTCCGGGTTCTCGTCTTCCGCCGGGGAGCAAGTCAAAAAACTGCTGCACGGGCTGACTACCGAAGGTCTGGTGGCTACCGCGATGTCGGCTCACCCCGAAGCGCCGCAACTCGCGATGCTGAATCTGTCTCCCGGATGGCACAGCCTGCTGGTCAAGCTGGTGATGCAGCACGACCAAGGGCAACGGTTTTACTTCGCAGGCTTGTTCACCGATCCGGCCGGTAAGCCTCTGGGTTCGATCAAGACGCAATTGACCGATCCCAGCGCCGATCTGGCGCTTAACGGCATCGCCGCCAAACTGCGGCCTTTGATTTTCGTGGATGCACCGGCCAATCTGCCGCATCCGGGCGACCCACTCAAACTGCGGGTGGATATGCGCTGGCATCCGGTTCTGGAGGAAACCGCTTTGCCTGCGCCGTTGCCGCGCTTTCAGGCAAAACTGCGTTTGCGTCTGGTTGATTACGGCGGCAACGAGATCGCGGTACGGGAAATAAGCGATCAGTTTCCCGGCCAAGTCGAAGCAGACTTCGGCAAGCTCAGCGAGCCCGGCTACTACGGCGTCTACCCATCGTTGCATACGCCCGACGGCAAGTTGATCATGAACTATCCCGCCGATGGCTTCTCTGTCGTAGGCGGTGCTGTCGAGCAAAAGCAACGGCTGGACAAGAAAAAGCTATGGAACAACGATTATTACGCCCTGGCTGACGGGGACAAGAACTTCAAGCAGGATGGCGGCTATTTCTCCTGGTTGGAACGGATGGGCATCTACAAAAGCTATGGCAGTTATCCGGGCTTCGATCCGCAGTATCGGGCTAAGTGGGAGAGGGCAAAGCTGCTTGGATTGGTCTTGTTCGCCGACTCTTCTGGCGATAGTTCCTGGCTGAATGACAATCCAGCAGACGGCCAAAACTTCATCAACACGGCTTCGGCGTTCACCCGTTTCTTCAAATCGACCAACGAGATCGATATTCGCTCGGATGCCGAATGGCAAAAGCTGCGCGAACCCGCGCACTGGGTGCAACGCGCCAAGTGGGAATATGAGCAGGCGCACAAGCAGCGTAGCGACGCCCATTATGTCGGCGGCAGTCTGGTGCGGCCGGGCGACAAGGACGGGGCAGGGCAGTGGTTCAAGCAGGTGTTGGAGCTAGGCCTGGATCGTTATCAGGACGCCTGGGACGTGCACGCCTATCCGCAACAAGCTCCGCGTTTCGGCGGCGCTATCGGCAACGGCGGAAACGAGGATGAGCGCGGCGTGCTGGCCGCTTACGCCAGCCTGGGCAAAAAGAACAGCCTGCCTTTCTGGCTGGGCGAAACGGGCGCCAAAGCAATGCACGGCTTGACCGGACGCCGCTGGCAGGCCGGGCAGGTCGCAAAAATGATCGCCTGGGTTAACAGCCGCAGTGACTACTTAGGGCTGGCTTTCTGCATAGGCCACGAATACGACTTGGCCTATGGCCGAATCTGGGATTATTCGATGGGCCACAAGCCCGGCGAGGCGGCGCTCTATACCGCAGGCGCTTTAATCGACGGCTTGCCTTATCGAGCCTTTGACACCAAGGACGCCAACATCCAGGCGGCTTATTTCGGCGAAACCTTGATGATTTGGCGAACCGATCAAGCAGTCGGTAATTGGCGGCTGCGGCTTGTTCCCGGCAGATTCTGGGTGCTTGTGGATGTGGTAGGGCGCATCCAAGAGTTGCCGGTTGACGCCTCGGGAAATGCGGACATCCCAATTTCCGACAGCCCGGTTTATGTGCTGCCGCGAGCCGATCATGAACGGTTGACGCGGTATTAATGCTTAAAACCGTTCGTTTTCAGGAGGCGACTGCACAGCATTTTACCTATGTCATATATACGGAAAATGCGTTTGGATTTATTGCAAAGTAGCTATAATGGCTGCTATGTAATTCTTAACCATAGGAATGATGAACATGAAAACCATCTCGGCTAAAGAAGCAAAAAACGCATTCGGCAGCTTTTTGAATTCGGCGCAAAGAGAACCGGTAATGATTACCAAAAAAGAGCTGCCAATAGGGATATTTTTTTCAATGCAGGATGTTGAAGCTTTGATTCAAGTAAGCGAAGCCTTTAAAAAAGACATCCGTAATGGAATTATTTCAGGAATCAACGATGCAGAAGCGGGCCGCGTAGTCGAATGTAACCAGGAACATATAAACGATCTGAAGACCAAGTTAAGAGCCAGGTTAGCAGCAGCCGCTAGTT